>NZ_CP091913.1:1240000-1540000 GCF_022063185.1 Nostoc sp. UHCC 0870
TTACTCAGCACTCATCTCTCAGCACTCATCACTTTCTCTCTTCGGTGTTTGCTAATTTCTCGCTTTATCTATGCAGTTTTCAAGGTTCTGGCTGGTTTTCACCCAGCAGTCTAACTTTTGTTAGTTGCTGAACTTATATATCCATTATTTAACAAATCTAGTTAGTAAACCGAATAAGTAATACTTTGAAAGCTTTCACCAATCTCGACCGACCTAGGTTAGACCTTCTCAGTCTCTATTCACAACTTTCATTGTTTTCGTTACTTGAGTGGTTTAGGTCTCCCTAAAAAGGAGGTGATCCAGCCACACCTTCCGGTACGGCTACCTTGTTACGACTTCACCCCAGTCACCAGTCCTACCTTAGGCATCCCCCTCTCCGAAAAGTTGAGGTAATGACTTCGGGCGTGACCAGCTTCCATGGTGTGACGGGCGGTGTGTACAAGGCCCGGGAACGAATTCACTGCAGTATGCTGACCTGCAATTACTAGCGATTCCTCCTTCACGAAGGCGAGTTGCAGCCTTCGATCTGAACTGAGCTACGGTTTCTGAGATTTGCATCACATCGCTGTGTAGCTGCCCTTTGTCCGTAGCATTGTAGTACGTGTGTAGCCCAAGACGTAAGGGGCATGCTGACTTGACGTCATCCCCACCTTCCTCCGGTTTGTCACCGGCAGTCTCTCTAGAGTGCCCAACTTAATGCTGGCAACTAAAAACGAGGGTTGCGCTCGTTGCGGGACTTAACCCAACATCTCACGACACGAGCTGACGACAGCCATGCACCACCTGTGTTCGCGCTCCCTAAGGCACTCTCCCCTTTCAAGGAAATTCGCGACATGTCAAGTCTTGGTAAGGTTCTTCGCGTTGCATCGAATTAAACCACATACTCCACCGCTTGTGCGGGCCCCCGTCAATTCCTTTGAGTTTCACACTTGCGTGCGTACTCCCCAGGCGGGATACTTAACGCGTTAGCTCCGGCACGGCTCGGGTCGATACAAGCCACGCCTAGTATCCATCGTTTACGGCTAGGACTACTGGGGTATCTAATCCCATTCGCTCCCCTAGCTTTCGTCCCTCAGTGTCAGTACAGGCCTAGCAGAACGCTTTCGCCACCGGTGTTCTTCCTGATCTCTACGCATTTCACCGCTACACCAGGAATTCCTTCTGCCCCGAACGTACTCTAGCTCTGTAGTTTCCACTGCCTTTACAAGGTTGAGCCTTGCTCTTTGACAGCAGACTTACAGTGCCACCTGCGGACCCTTTACGCCCAATCATTCCGGATAACGCTTGCATCCTCCGTATTACCGCGGCTGCTGGCACGGAGTTAGCCGATGCTTATTCCTCAGGTACCGTCACTTTCTTCTTCCCTGAGAAAAGAGGTTTACAACCCAAGAGCCTTCCTCCCTCACGCGGTATTGCTCCGTCAGGCTTTCGCCCATTGCGGAAAATTCCCCACTGCTGCCTCCCGTAGGAGTCTGGGCCGTGTCTCAGTCCCAGTGTGGCTGATCATCCTCTCAGACCAGCTACTGATCGTCGCCTTGGTGGTCTCTTACACCCCCAACTAGCTAATCAGACGCGAGCTCATCCTCAGGCGGCAAGCCTTTCACCTCTCGGCACATCCGGTATTAGCCACCGTTTCCAGTGGTTGTCCCCGACCTGAATGTAGATTCTCACGCGTTACTCACCCGTCCGCCACTAGAATCCTAAGATTCCCGTTCGACTTGCATGTGTTAAGCATACCGCCAGCGTTCATCCTGAGCCAGGATCAAACTCTCCATTTTGTTGATTTTTGAGTTTGTCATCTGAAAAACTAGTTTTCAGATTCCTTGCTATAATTTCTTAAATTTTTGGGAAGTCCCAAAACCAATCTTTCTTGACGAGGTTGGTTATTTTTTAGCTTTCAAAGTATTCTTTTTTCTCGGTTCGGTTGTCTCGGCTCTTCCGCCTTCGACACTTATCTAGAATAGCGAGAATTTTTAGGTTCGTCAAGGGTTAAATCAATTTTTTTTTGAAATTGCCGATCGCAATTTCTCAGCAGAAGCTGTAAGTCCTGATATAGAAGGCTTTACACCTTATAAAATTATCTGGTTTTGTTGAATTTATTTGTGAATCAGCAGGTCTTGCAATCTTGCTACCATCTCAGCACGGGCTGAAACCCCTAGTTTGCGGAACATTCTTTTTAAAGCTTGTTTGACTGAGTTTTGGGTAATCCAAAGTCGTTGAGCGATTTCAGCGTTGGTTAACCCTTGGGCTACTAGTTCAGCAATTTGTAATTCCCGTGGGGTTAAGGGGTTGGGTAATGGAGAGGGGAAGCTTTTCGGGGTAGTTCGCAGGGTAGCGAGTTTGGCGGACAAATGAATACAGAGTGCGCTGAGGTCAGCTAAGTCATTGGCGTTAAAGGGTGGATTTCCTTTGTCGCGGGTAAAGTTGAGTGTTCCTACCAGATGCCCATCACAAACAATTGGCCCAGTCATGACGTGTCCGTGGTCGTGGCGGGGACAGACATCTTTCCAGTCTTCTGGGGTTAATAGTAATTGTTCATGGGTGGGAGCATGACGTTCAACTACATAGCGTCCGATGGGATTACTTTCTAAACAGACTGAGGGAATGGTTTGTGCATCGGTATCAGATGTTGATTTACTATCTATAAGATGGATACCCCAACGTTGCACACCAAAATATGCACCAATTTTATCCATGAGCGTCTGTTTTAATTCTTGCTCATTACGGATATTGGCGATCGCATGAAATACATCGTGGAGCGAAATAGGCATAAGTGTACCCAGTTGGGGTCTATGCGAGACTCAACAATTACTTCTATGCTAATACCAGCAAAAGTAAAAAGCGACTATAACTAATTACGCTAGGAGAAGCACATATGACCGTTACACAAATCTCTGCTCAGGAACTTTTCCGGGCTGCTTATGACAACCGCTACACTTGGGATAAAGATTTTCCTGGGTATACAGCAGATATCACCTTTAAGGATGGCGATAAAGTTATTACTGGTCAAGTCATTGTCAACGCTGAACTCAAAGCAGAAGTTTTGGGCGTAGATGACGAGTCAGCGAAAAAAGCTATTCACGGACAAGCATGGGAAATCGCTATTCACCGTGTGCGCCGCACCTTTGAACAAACCCACGGTGCAAACACATTTCGTTATGGGGACACTGACGAAAATGGGGCTGTGGCAATTTTAATGGGCGGTAAAGCTGAAGGCGATCGCTATAAAATCCACAATAATATAGTTACTCTCGTTCACCGCCAGATTCACGGCGTTGTTGTAACTATTAATACCTTTAGTGTTCATGAGACTGGGGAAGGTTATTTACCCCACACCTATGACTCTGTTTATCATGAACCCCAAACTGGGGAACAAAGAGGCGGAGTCAGCAACTTTGTAGATGAGTATGAAAAGGTTGGAAATTATTCTATTCTCAATCGTCGTGAGATTCGCACAGAAACAGCAGGTAAAATTTCTATTCAAGAATTTGTCTTCTCTAATATTCAGTTATTAGAGCCTGTTGCGGCTTAAGCTGAGTTTTTCAGACATTAACATCCACAGTTATATAAATAGAGGGGATACCTGATTTTGGTGTTCCCTTTATTTATAAGGGTAGGTTGAAAACCCCTGAGAAACAGCAACGTAGTGGCGTGTTTTATGCTTCTCCCAAGGGGAGACAGTGCGCAAATGGCTACTTATCAATTAACTTTGCAACGTTTTTGAGGATATTCATCGGAGCTTGATGTTTAAGAATCTGCATTTCTGACTTATTTTTAACTAGTAACGCACCAGCGAATCCTAATGAGTTCACAGAAATAGATTGGAAATGTTCTTGCGATCGCGGTACGATTAACATCCATTCTCTGGTTGCTAGCAAGTTATAAGCACCTGATTGTCTATCTCCATCAATTGCGCCTAAATTTACAGCTTGGAGTAAGTTGTGATAAATTTCTAACGTAGCTTTAGCCCCTGATAATGGCGACTCTACCCAAGTAGGATTTAACTTAGCAAAAGCGTGTACAAATGGCAGTCCGGGAATAGTTGCGATGGTATCTTGAAATTTGGCTGATGCTAAAAGCGGTTCAATTGGTGTCTTTGTTCCTGAATTTGTTAGAGGTAGTGGTACAAGTTGCAAATGTTTGTGTCGTTGACTTGCACCTGCATTTTTACCAGCGTTGTAGAATACTAAACCATCAATTCCGTCTAGACAAGCCCACATAGCTGTAAAGTCTGCTAGGGTGAGCAAGCTTTCTTGCTGTTCAAAGGCACGGGTAATAATTAATAAGTGATAATCAACAACGTTGAATTTATTTAAAATACATACATGAGTATCAGAAATATCTGTTACGAATAAATCTTCTTCGTAGGGTAGAAAGGGATTAAACTCCACACCAGGAGATTTTTTTTTTGCAGTATCTTTACGGGCAAGATTAGATAAAATTCGCACCAAGAATTTAATACCATCCTGCTCGATAAATTCAAACTCCGTAGGAATAGATAACAACGCACCACATTCTAAAGCATGGCTAGTCTGTTTTTTTACACTTTCCCATAACGTGCTGGGTTGAATTAATAATTTTTCGTCAGGCATGGTCAAATGTGTTTACAGTATCGCCACTGACAAGATTTTAAAGTAAAACATGGCAAACCATGACACAAGTGCTAAGTATTTCGGCCTTTTCCATAACTTCGCTAGACGTAACCTGATAGTAAATGAAGGCAATCCATAATTGTAATCTGGATCAGGTAACTCCAGGTAGGCTGCTGCGATACTATTTTTATAATGTAAATCACATCACATAAACTTATGGAGCTAGACTCTTTACCAACTGAGGTGATTCTGACTCATCCGCGTCGTTCTCTCGGTAAAGTCCAACTAGACTGGACACCCCAACCTGGAAACTATCTCGACTTAGAAGGTAAAACCTACGCGGTTTTAGAACGCCGCCATAGATATCAACTAAAATCAGGACGTTATCGCTTGTATAATATCGCCCTCTATGTGCAATCTGCTCAAAGACCAACAGAAAAAACTCTCATAGCAGGGCGTTGGGTAGTTGGGGATGCTACCTGTAGATATAATGCCAATTCAGAAATTATTCGCTGTGCCGTAAATCCTGATGGGCCTTGCGAATCTTGCCGTTTTTATGAACAATGAGTGCTGAGGGTATATCCTAACCACCATTACCTAACACTTCCCCTACAGTTAACCGTGTACCATTCACGAAATCCCATCCTGATTGGGGACGTTTTCCAGCTAGTTGCACTTCTCGCAACAGCAGCAGACCTTCACCAGTTTGGGCGACTGCGCCAATTCCTTTGGCGATGCTTACTATTTCCCCTGGACTACCTGATCCCGATATATTCGCTAAATCAGGCAATTTTTGAAATACTTTTTGCATTTCTGGTGGTAGTATCTCTCTGTAAGCAACGTCAAGGGGAAGGGTAGCTGTAATCTTCAGAGTTTGGTCACGGAAGGTTGCTGTGCAATTGGGGTAAAATCCTCTGATTTGGTTATGCAGTTGCATCGCAGTCTTTGACCAATCTAAGGTGTAATCTTCTTTTTGAATTAAAGAGGCGTAAGTCGCTGCGCTATCATCTTGCGGAATTGGTTGAATTTCTTGGCTTTTTAATTTAAGCAAGGTTTCTATTAATAAATCACCACCAATTTCAGATAGCCTTTGGGCTATATTGTCAGCATTATCTAACAAGCCAATTGGTGTAGTCGCTTTCAGTAACATTGCACCAGTATCCATGCCTGCATCCATTAACATGGTTGTGATCCCAGTCTCTGCTTCACCGTTGTATAAACACCATTGAATAGGCGCAGCACCGCGATATTTGGGCAAAATTGAGCCATGCACATTCACACAGCCCAATTTTGGCATATCTAATATTTTCTGAGACAAAATTTGTCCATAGGCAACTACAACAAACACGTCTGCATCTAGTTGCTGGAGTTTTGTTAAAGTTTCAGTATTTTTTTTCACTCGTTGGGGTTGCCATACTGGGATGTTGTGATTTATCGCTACCACTTTTACGGGTGAAGGTGTCAGTTTATTGCCCCGTTCTCGGCGTTTATCTGGTTGGGTGACAACTGCCAAAACTTCCAATTCTGGGTGATGCAATAATTTTTCGAGCGTGGGAACAGCAAATTGGGGTGTCCCAAAAAATACAATTTTCATGAATTAGGCGATAGTCAATAGTTAATAGTCAATAGTTATAGCAATCCTAAAGCTTTGAGACTGCGCCGAGTAACTTCAATTCGAGCCGCAAGGTCATCATTATTGCGTATATCAATATTTGTGGCAAAGAAATATACATTATTGTTTTGTTCCAAATAGCCTACAAACCAGCCAATGCCAGGGCTGAGTCTAGCTGCCCAACCTGTCTTTCCTCGCAGTATATAGTTTGGGGTACGTTCGTAAATCATAATATCTTGAACTAAATCCAAAGTACGTTGTGAGAAGGGTAAATCTCGGCTGTGAAGACGTTGTAGAAACTCAATCTGTTGTTTGGGTGTAATTTGCAGTGGACCTTCTAACCAAAATCGGTCGATTTGCTCAGGTGTACCAATTTGACGGTTTCCATAGCCGGCTTGCTTGATGAATTTCTCCATCCGTTCATAACCAATTTTTCGAGCCAGCACTTGATAAAACCATACTGTTGAATTTCGGAATGCTTGGCGGATGTTGGTGTCTTGATTCCACGTTGGAAATTCGCGCTGAATGCCGTCCCAAGTCAAAATAGCCACGTCATTTGCAATCACCCCAGTTTCTAAGGCTACAAGAGAGTTAAAAATTTTGAAAGTCGAAGCGGGAAGGAAGGCTTGTGAGTTGCGAGTAGCGTTGTGTTGGTAAAACTTTTTGTTGTTGCGATCGTAAATGAGAATAGAACCTTTGATCCCCAGTTGATTAAATGAACGCTCAAGGCTAACACTCTCAGCAACTGTCGGAGTCTGAATTTTCTGGGAGTTAGCAGGCATACTGAGGAAACTGCTAATGGTTAAAAATATCACTAAGACACCAACAGTGATCATCATTGCTAGGGGCATTCGCCGATTTTGAGGCATAACTTATCTTCTCTACACAACTGATTTACCAACCAGTGATAATACAGCAAGAGTGTTTGTAGTTAGTTGTAGAAATCTAGTCTTAACATCGTGTTTGATAACAAAGCTGTCAAGAATCATGAATAACTGTATTGAGCATGACCAAATCAAAATTTTCTTGATACACTTATAATTGAATTTCTTAGCCAAATAAGTGGATGTTAACTGCATCCGTAGCTAATAAACTTCACAATTTGGCTACATCTACCAAATACCTCTGAGGAAATCTTCAACCTGTTTATCCGGCGAAAGGTGTAGTTACTTTGCTCTAAAGCATAGCACTATCGCTATTGTGAAAGCTCCAAGAATAATTTCCACCCTAGGGTAGTTGTTAATGGTGTTTTTAGAGTATTATATTTTGTGCTTCAGCTTTTTGTAATTTTGAAGTAACGCTTCACTCAAACCGTTATCGGGGTCTGTACTGTTGTCGCAAGTGTTCAACAGGATAGCCTTGTTTTGCTATATCTGTTTTTCCCTAACCCCAACAGTTTGGTTTATAGATGATCTACCTTTGGACTATTAATCTTTAGTCCAATACATATTCTAATTTTTCTTTGGGCAAAACATAGTTCTGGCTGTGTTTACTCCTAAGTGCCGCAAAAAAATTTGATTTTAGGCAGTAGCTTACTAGTTAATCTGCTTGTGTTTTTTATCGGCAATTTGTCAGGAAAATCCCTTAGTTTGAATAACAAAAAGTGAATTATGAAAATTGAGATAAGTAAACATCTCCAAATTTATAAAAATTCTGTCTTGATGTTCCCTAAACCCTCAAGTTTGTTGTTATACCTGTAATCAAGACCTGCTTTTTGTCAGATAGATATTGCTCCTCACCCAGCAACCGCCCCTCTGGAGAGTCCACCCATGCTTAAACCCCTCTTGCTGTCAGGATGGTTCCGCGTGCAACCATTTTTTAATTATTTTGTTGTTTTTATATTAATTGCTCCTTTGGTTGCGGCTTCAGGTCACTCAAGTTCAGCAAGGTCATCGAAAGCGATACCAAAAATTACGCCTGAAACTGGAGAGTCTGATGCTGTATCCCATGACAAAGCTACTCTCAGTGAATCGGAGTTAGCGGAAGTATTAACGGTAGACCCGATTAACTCCAGTACCAGAGAATTGGTAGTTATACCAAAGAGAATTGAGTCGCTATTACCAGAAGACAATAACTCTGAGTCTTTGTTAGCTAAAGAATATTCTCATTCAAGTATTGATAGTGCTGTTGTTGATCCCTTCGCGTCTGTGGAACTTGCGCCATCAGTCACGATGAAACGAACATCAAAAATTGCAGATATCTTGAGAGAAAAGTCTGATAATAACTTATTGGCAGCAGTTCAACCTCTACCAAGTCTACCAACGCTGCCAACATCTCAACCGGATGCTACTCAAGACGCACCTGTGATTCAGCCGCAACCTGAAGATACTTCAGAACTACCAGCCGATCCCATAGGTAGTCCTCATCCGATTCCCTGGAAATGGATTGTCAGCACTCAGGAAGCTATTGGTTCTAAAGGGATGACGGGAGTACGCCATTACCGTAGTGTCCCCGTAGTTTCTCCTGATGGTAAGTTTGCTGTTTATAGCAGAGTACAAATCGAAGTTAAACCCGAAATGTACAACACCAGAGTTAGTAGTGTTCTGTTTGTAGAAAACAGGGAAACCAAGAGATTAAGGGTGATGGCTTCTACAAGTACCTTACATGACCCGCTAGTAAAAAATCAGGCAGCATTAGCAGAGCAGGCTAGCAAAGATGGAAAAATAGGGGTATTAGTCCCTGTTAGTTGGTCTGAAAAAAGCGATCGCTTCTTAGCACGTAGGTTTGAAGGGGTATTCAACACAGGCGATTCTACAGATCAAGCAGTAATTTGGGATCGCCAGAAAAACCAAGCTAACACAGTTGCTCCGGCGCAGAATGAAGAGGATCATGAGAAAATTGCTGTGCTGTTAGGCTGGAGTAAAAACGAACCCGATCATGTCCTGTTCCGTGCTGGAGAAATGGGGGAAGAAAACTGGCCTTTGGTGAAAGTAGCTGTTGACGGTAAGACTGGATCTACTACAGATGCGGATCAGCCTGTGACGTTTGGTGACAAGCTGACAGAAATTTGGGCAGGGCCACAAGTTGCATCTCGTTAGAAGATAGTATTGAGTGCTGTTAGCGGTAGCGGGGCGTTTAGCCCGTGCTGAGTTCTGAGTTTTGATTCAAAAAGCATTTTTATCAGGTAGATATAAATGTATAAATTACATAATAATGGGATGAAAATCTATCTTTTCTAGCCTCTATTTCCAGGCTAGAAACTTATGTAATAAATTGTACAAAGATGTCATGAAACTCTGTCTGAACTCAGCAGGGTGTTCAAAGATCGGCTAACTCTAACATCACTCACTACTCATTACTCATTACTTTTTACTCAGCACTCAGCACTCATTACTCATCTAAGGCGTTTCACTCCTTTCCAATTCAGGTATAGCTTCTTTCACCCGCCGGATGGGTAAATTAGCAATTAACGCTGTGGTGCGTTGATTGCTTTCGAGGGCAAATTCTAGAGCATCTGTATCTAGTTCTACGTAGCGACAGACTATATCTAAAATTTCTTTTCTCATTTTTTCTAGGGTCTGAGGGTCTAAATCAGCGCGATCGTGGGCGATTACCAATTGCAGGCGGCGTTTGACTTGAGAGCGACTGGTATCAGAAGTGCGTGAAAATAGCTTATCTATTAATTCGAGGATCATTGCTTGTAGGTGTGCGGAGACTGGAGAATTAGTTAAACGATTTTAGTGCGTAACAACTTTCGCAAACGGCTGAATATGTTCTCTTGAGGTGCGTCAAGGTCGATAAATTCGACTGTTTCTCCTTCCAATCTCCGAGCAATGTTCTCAAAAGCTACAGCAGCTAGGGACGGTGTGTCCCCTAATACTAAAGGTTCGCCGCGATTGGTGGAGACAATCACACGCTCATCATCAGGGATAACTCCAATTAAGGGTATCGCCAGCAGTTCTTGGACATCTTGCACGGACATCATATCATTTGCTCTGACCATTGCAGGTCTGATGCGGTTGATGATCAGGTGAACGCGTTTAACACCTTGAGCTTCTAATAACCCTACTACTCGGTCAGCATCCCGCACGGCGGAAATTTCTGGGGTGGTGACAATGAGGGCTTCTTTGGCTGGGGCGATCGCATTTTTAAAGCCATTTTCAATCCCAGCCGGACTATCAATAATCACATATTGATACTTTTGCGCTAGCGCATTCACCAATAACTTCATCTGTTCCGGTGTGACAGCATCTTTGGTGCGGTTTTGCGCTGCTGGTAAAAGTACCAGGTTTGGTTGACGCTTATCTTTGACTAATGCTTGTTCTAAACGGCAATCTCTAGACAGAACTTCTACTGCTGTGTAGACAATGCGGTTTTCTAGTCCTAAAAGCAAATCCAAATTTCGTAGACCAAAATCCGCATCTACTAGGGCAACCTGACGACCCATTTTGGCTATAGCCATGCCCAGATTTGCCGAAACGGTAGTTTTACCCACACCTCCTTTACCGGAGGTAATGACAATAATACGAGTCATGATACAAGTTTGCTGGATGAGGGTTAAAGAATTATATTAAATGTATTTATGGTGCTTGATTGATCCTATTTAAAAGGTTTCTGGAAAAATCATTAGCTCTGACGATGCGAATTCCTCTAGAGGTGATGTGTGCTACTTCAGGGAAAAATTGCGTCGGTAATTTTTCTGGCGACCTAGCCACAGCATCAGCGATTCGCAGCTGGGTTGGTTCCATGTGCAGTGCCATAATTAGACACTCATTATTACCAGATGCACCAGCATGGGCAACACCCCGGAGACGACCCCAGACGATGATATCTCCATCTGCCAATACCATACCACCAGGATTGATATCTCCCAATAAAATTACTGTACCGGGATGACGAATTTCCATCCCAGAACGGATTGTCATTTCCAGGTATAAGGCATCGGCTTGGGGTTTAGCCGTTGCTTTCGGTTCTGAAGAGAGAATAGTTTCTGGCTGTAATTGTTCTACAGAATAACCTGATGTCACAGCCGCGATCGCAGTTTGTCGGCGACTAGTGGCTACAGATTTTAGTTGCAGTTGCACCTCACTAAAGGTTTCCGCGAGTTGTTGCAGTTGTCTCGTATCTAAAAGGCGATCATGTGCAATTAGATGTACGTATGTATTTAGTGTACGCAGGCGATCGCCTGCCATCAAGCGAAACTTTAATTGTTGCCAAATCTCAGACCAAGCAAATTCTGTGGCAGGTACTTGTAATTCTGTCGGTAAAATTACTAATAGTTTTCCTTCCTCAGTCTTGAAGTGGACTTGAATATCGTTTTTGACTTGATTATCGACGTAATCAGTACCATCGAGATCCAATAAATCCAAATCAAATTCGACATTTTCTGTTTTAACAGCACTTGAATCTACTTCACGAGGAGTAGGATTTTGCTGCTCATCCAAGCTTGTAACCTTGTGTTCCCCATCACCAGAGTCAGAATTTGACTTGAGATAGATAAGCACAGAATCTAGCTCGGCATCAGGAATAATCGAGTTAGATTCTTCCTGAAAATTGGCAGCATTTGTATTGTGAGCGGTACTCTTGGCAGTAAATTCTGCACTGCCTGATGCAGAATTTGGCTCTAAATTGGGGATAGCAGAATCAGAACTCATGCAGCTTCAGCCAAAATTAAACAAATACACCTGGTGAGAGGAATTCGTAATTCGTAATTCGTAATGAGAAAGTTAGCTTGCCTCTGAGTTTTCAGAGAAAGCATTTGTAGCTTTCTTTGAGATAGTTGGTATAACTACCAATATTAGACTAGTTGCAAAATACAGCAACGTTTTTGCTTAAGTATTTTTAGTTAATCTTTTGTAAACTGTCCCCAAAGCGTCAGCATTTCCTACATTACCGGGAAATAGAACTACTGGTAAGTTGGGGAAATGGGGATGATCGGTTGGGGTAATTACCATTGAACAGCCTGCTAAAATTTGACCTAGTAATCGGGCTGATGTTAACTCCAAGCCTGTACTCAAGACATCGTTAGAAGTAATCCCACCTTTGCTAATCAGGAAGCCGATATCAGAGGGTAAGCCTTGAACGATATCCATTAATAACTGGGAAACTTTTATCCCAAATTGTAAGCGGGTGGTGACATCAGCAAATGTGAGTTCCTGACGACTTGTATACACGACTGGGGTTTTACCTGCGTTGTGTACTTGATATATTGTATCGAGAATTTCACTGAGGAGTGTGGTAGCTGCGTCTGTTTGTTCATCCAGTAACCGCGATACATTGACTTCAATTCCTTCAGTCCCCGATACTTTTAATAACGATTCTAGCTGCTGTGTGGTCTTTTTGACATGAGAACCAACGATAACTGCTCCTGGTTTACCTTGGCGCACATACTCAGCCATGTTTTCGGCGGCGATGGGTTGGGGAGGTAAAGCTGCTAAAGCTGTTAAGATGCTGGCTGCACTGCGGAATAAAAAGCGTTTACCTTGACTGGCGGCAGCTAAAATATCTACAGCAAAGCGATTGAGATCCGCTTGGGTTTCCCCATCGACGACACCGCACTGATTACCTGTGAGTTTGAGTAAGCGTTCTAAGCTTCCAGTACGAATATCAGCTAGTAGAAATCTTTCTACTGCTGACTCTGGAATGCGTCCTTTGGTTTTTTCTTCCACATACTTCGGTAAGTAGCTGTGATGGTAGCCGAAAACCGAATCACGGGCAAATTCAGTTTCATGGACTGGCGTAGGTACACCATCAATAATTAGGTAATGCACACTATCGCGGGTGATGCGTCCTCCCTCAAAGAAAGCTGGGACAAGAAAATGTGCATCGAATGAACCTAGTTCGTCGGCGATCGCATCAGTTTCAATGGGATAATGTCCCCTCAAGGTGGAATCAGAACGACTCACTACAAGAAAATCAGTCACACCCTCAGCAGCTAAAGCCACCTTTAAGTTCTGACATACTTCCTTTGTTACCGATGTAGCTGACTCTGGAGGTAAGGAGCGAGTATTTGTCAGGACAAAGAAAATCGGCGAATCGTCCCGTAACCCTAGGCGTAAAGTCTCCACATCCCAACGCATTAGCAGCAAACAGCTATGGACTGTTTGAGAACCGGTAGGATCATCATCCAAGACGATTATTTTTGGTTTATTGCTCATGGATGTCAACGGGAAGATTGTAGTTTTCTGACTTATGCTTGTACATCCAAGGCAATCTGCAATGCTTGATTTAAAATTAGATTGTATTCACTAGCCTGAGTGCTAGTTTGTAAAGCTTGGATATTGGTGAGATTATTGACAGATAACTCTTGGTTGTTGGCAAGCAGTGTTTTATTATCCCGCAAAAGGCGATCGCTTTTTAACGCCCGAACTAAATCTTCTCGTAGGAGTTGTAGGGTTGTTTTATCACAGCCAAGAGATCAGTTATGCTCTAAACTGGCGATCGCTAGTGCGATACGGCAAATTTTATTTTTGACTGAAATTAAATGAGTGCAGAAATTATTTGTGTTGGGACTGAACTGCTACTGGGAGATATCGTCAACGGAAATGCTCAATATCTAGCTAAACAACTAGCTCAATTAGGCATTCCTCATTACTATCAAACAGTAGTGGGAGATAACCCAGAACGCATCAAGCAAGTTATTGAAATTGCTATTTCCAGAGCTAATATTTTAATTTTCACTGGTGGATTAGGCCCTACACCAGATGACCTTACCTGTGAAACCATCGCTGATTTTTTTGGTGTTCCCTTGGTAGAACGGCCAGAAATTATTGAAGATATTAGTCAAAAATTTGCTCAACGCGGTCGGGTAATGACCCCCAGCAATCGCAAACAAGCTTTGATTCCCCAAGGTGCAGATATTTTACCTAATCCGAGTGGTACAGCACCGGGTATTATCTGGCAACCCCGTCCTGGAATGATAATTTTTACCTTTCCTGGTGTTCCTAGGGAAATGCACCGGATGTGGGAAGAAACATCTGTACCCTTTCTGAAAAGTCAAGGGTGGGGTCAAGAAATTATTTACAGCCGGAGTTTGAAGTTTTGGGGAATTGGGGAATCCACGTTAGCAGAGAAAGTCAGTGCTTATTTAAATATGCCTAACCCTACAGTAGCCCCCTATGCCGGTAAGGGAGAAGTAAGGCTACGCGTTTCTGCAAAGGCTACTTCACAAGCAGCAGCCGAGGCTTTGATTTTACCCATTGAAAAACAAATCAAAGAAATCGCTGGCTTAGATTTTTATGGTGTCAATGATGACACTTTAGCTTCTGTAGTTGGTCAGTTATTGCGGACATCAGGAGAAACTTTATCGGTGGCGGAATCCTGTACTGGTGGTAGTGTAGGGCAAATGTTGACAGAGATTGCAGGTAGTTCTGATTACTTTTGGGGTGGTGTAATTTCTTACGATAACTCAGTGAAAGTAGGGTTATTAGGAGTTAATCCAGATGATTTAGCCAAATTTGGGGCAGTCAGTGATATTGTGGCGGAACAAATGGCCATAGGTGTCAAAACGCGCCTTGCGACAACTTGGGGGTTAAGTATTACTGGAATTGCTGGCCCCACCGGAGGAACGGATACTAAGCCAGTGGGTTTGGTATATATCGGGTTAGCAGGGCCAAACGATGAAGTGACAAGTTTTAAATATCAGTTTGGCACAATGCGGGATGGGGTAGGCGATCGCTCTTTCATTCGTCATTTGAGTGCGTGTACAGCCCTAGATTTATTACGACGACAGATATTAAAGCAGGTTTGACAACAAGAGATATGAAAGTATCTCAAGCCTGAAATTTCTGATATCTTTTATTCCAAAAGAGGTAAATTATTTGGGTCGATACCTTGCGATCGCAAATAAGCCATTAGTCGTTCTTTTTGCTGGCGTTCCTGTTCAGCGCGTTGGCGTTCCTGTTCAATCTGTTCCACAGCCCAAGGTAACAAATTTCCATCTTTATCCCACCAGCGTAACCAATAACCAGTCCGCCCTTCTTTCGTTCCTTGCCATGTTCCTAAATATAAACCCACTTCCTGCACCCAATGACGACCATTTTCATCGGGTAGCTTTAGTTCATACCGATTATTTTCCCGTTGATGATATTCTAATAATCCCCCATCTGGTTCAAAAATTATGTAGATGGGAACTTGCAATATCTGTTCGTAAAAAAACCATCTTCCTGGCGGGTAAGTGCGCTTAACTGAATATTCTCCCCCATCATTATCCGAGAGAAATTCCATCACAATTAACGGAATTTCACCTTCTAAAATTGGTGTATAACTTTTGCGATCGCTGATAACTTCTTTAACTGAAGGTACATAAACCCAATCTGGTGCTTTAATAACAAGTTCTCCATTGACGGTCGCACACAGTCCGAAATTGGAAGCTATCAACATTTGTGGTTGGATGAAACCACTGATTTCTAAACTTTCGCGCAAAGCACCAGCCAATATTGGCTGACCTGTATTCTCCACTGGTTCATCCTCTAGTTTAAAGTCTTTGGGTAAGGCTTCCCAGGTGATTATTAATTCAGTTTGAGGTTTGGTTGCGCTGAGTTCGGTTGCCATAATTAATTTATGATTCAAAATTAAGAAACCGATTTACGACAGTTATTCTAGTTTTGAGGATGAGCTAGAAAATATTCTATATCTTACCATTAGTGTTGAAATTTTCTATAATTATGGATTCTGAAGATGATGAAGCAACTATTCTAAGATTAATATCAACTATTATTTTATTGTTATCAAAACTTATATTGGCTTTTTTGACTAATAAATCTACTGGTGAATCATCGCTTAGTTGAAACTGATTAGATACCTGACTTTTATATCCTGCTTCTTCCAGCCATTCATTAATATTTCGCCAATTTTCCATCTTTTCATCAGATTTATGGTTTCATTTTATCCTGGACAGAAAGCTAATGAACTTGCCAAAGGAGTGCAAGAGCGATATGAACGTGCTGTTGAATGGTTAAAAATAGAAGAAGCGGCTACAAATAAACTAGCAGAGGAGTATGGTCAACTCCAATTAAAAGTCATAAAAGATACAATTAAGCGATTTGTTGACTTCGTAGAACGTACTGGTAGGAAGGCATCCGAAAGTGAGAAGAAGCTTTTAGAGGGTCTGGACTTTTCAGTTCAGCAGATACAAGAATATAAAGCTGCTGCTGTAGCAGCAGAACAGTATTTCATGGCAGGTGCTAAAGCAGCTGGAGCAGCAGCAGCAGGTTATGGTAGTGCAATAGGTGTTGCTACCTCAATAGGAGTAGCAAGCACTGGAACAGCTATCTCAAGTCTTAGTGGAGCAGCAGCTACAAATGCAATGTTGGCATGGTTTGGTGGTGGAGCAGTTGCAGCTGGTGGCGGTGGTATGGCTGTTGGGGTATGGGTGTTAGGTGGGATCACGGCTGTTCCGGCTTTGGCAATTGGCGGCTTTTTTGCAGCTCGTGAAGGTGAGAAAGCTATGACAAAGGCGCGGGAGTATGAAGCCAAAGTAAACAAAGCGATCGCTGAAATTAATGTTGCTAAAGAATATTCAAAACAAGTAAAACAGCGTATTACTGAGTTAAAAGGTGTGTTTGAGTCTTTAAATACTATTGGTATTGACGGACTGAACGAACTTGAATCTAAACCTTTTGATTCCAAGAAAGATGCTGAAAAGTTTCAACAGGTAGGACTTCTCATGAAGGGACTTGTAGAAATTTTGAAAACTCCAGTCTTGAATAGTGAAGGTAAGCTTAACCTTGGTACTGTAAGCATCCTAGAAAAATACCGTACTCTTCCAGGTAAATAAACATGACAGCCAAGAAAGTTGCTGTAGAGGTATTGGTTGCAGGTAAAGACGCTTCTGAATGCTTGAATAATTTAGTTGAAGCATACACCACGTACAAAATAGTTGCAGAAGAAGAGAAAACTAAAAGGCGCGGTATCCAGGCTTGGGAAAAAACAACAATTGCTCAAATTAAAGCAAAGCGTGATGTTCTCATACAGTATCTCAAATACTCATTTGATGAGCGTGCTGATAATTTTAGATTTCTATTTGAGAAAGTGGATCAGGCGATAGAGAATGGTGACAACAATCAGTTAAGCTTGTACCTAAATTCGATCACGGAAATCGCCAAATCAAGCCCTTTTAAAGATTTAGCGGATTTGACATCAGTTATATCTGCTCTTGATGATCCTGATCATGAATGGACGTTTTAATTGCAAAGTTAATGAAGGCGATCCTCCCCACTAACTGAGGCGATCGCTCTTTCATTCTTTGGATTGATTGCGGTGACAGTTGTTGACGAACTTACACAATTAACAATTAAGCAAAGTCAATCTCTGGCTGAAGAAACAATTTAGCTTCTGCTAGCCGTCGCCGCTTTAACCCTTCCTCAACTGAACTCCTAGGGTTTCTGTACAACATTAATGCAGTTTCTATCTCATCCCATAGCTGATTTTGTAAGACTCTTGTAATTGTCTGGAAATTCTTAGCACCAAAGAAATTAGCACCTAAATTATAGGCAAAGCTTAATATAGCTCCCTTTTGGTATGCGTTCAAATCTTGCCATCCAGGTATTTTTTCTAAAGGTGGTAGATAATCACGTTCTAACTGCAAGATTAATAGTTCTTCGGCTTCTTGCTGCGTAATTTCTTCCCCCAGTTTCCACTCACTACCATCTTTTTTGCGCGTAGAACCCCAGCCAATAGTATATGGTTTACCTTTAGTCAGAGGATCTGGATAGGCTTGTAATTTACATCCTTCAAATTCTTTAATGATAGCCACACCTGGAAGTGGTAATTTCCCTGAATTACCCCCATACCAACTTTTTTCTAACTCTGCTAGTTTTTGAATTAACTTATTTACAGCATTCTGAGTGTCTGTTCCCACTACCCCATCAGGTTTAAGACCTTGCTGTTGTTGAAATTGCTTAACAGATGCTTCAGTCTTGTCACCAAAATTACCATCTATTTTACCTGGATCTAATTTAAGCTTAGTTAATATTTCTTGTATTTGCTTGACTTGTGAACCTTGTGACCCTTTCCTGAGAGTCTCAGTGATACTCATAATTTGCCTGATTATTTTGATTAGTAGTTGATTTAATTACTAGTCAAATGTTATTTCCGGTTATACGCAATTGCTCTGTAACAAATAGTAAAGTTAACTTGTCTGTAAGAAACATTTTGTACTCATTCAATCATCGCTAACCTCATTTTTAGCGATCGCCAGGCCGTAATCCAGGAAAATTATACTCAGGAACAGGTGTGCTGAGGTCGTTACCTCGTAATTTGGTAAACTCTAAAAATGCTGGTGTGACTTGAGCGCAAACAACGTGCATCCCTGTATCATAAGCACCTGTAGAACAAAATCCATCACGTTAAATTGCTCTCGTGCAGATTCTGCACTACTAAGCTTTGCCATCTTGGAAAATCATCACGCAGAAGACATAATTATTTGTCAGTGATGATTGTCATCATGATATCCCTGACCTAACAGCAGCAATCAATCCCGATGGTTCTCTGAAACCTTTATCTTTAGCACTCAGATTCATTCGCCAACCCATTGCAGCTACTCACCTAATTCGAGGTTCTCTACAAGGGTTAAAAGCGTTAGAACAATTGACAAAATCGCTGTTTTCTGAACCTAGGCTATCAGCCACCCGATGAAAAAAACCACTCCCTTGTCCTCTTCTCTCCCCTTCTCCTTCCGCCTGTTGTAAATTTGCGGAATAACCTGCCACTATATAAAACAGAGCTTAAAATTCAGCAAAAAAAAGGCTAAAAAACGCTGTGCAGATCACATTTTTGGGGACAAGTTCCGGTGTACCTACAAGATCACGTAATGTTTCTAGTGTTGCCCTGAGATTACCGCAAAGGGCAGAACTATGGTTATTTGACTGTGGTGAAGGTACTCAGCACCAACTGCTGCGGAGTGAACTAAAAAGTAGTCAACTATCCCGAATTTTTGTCACTCATATGCACGGCGACCACATTTTTGGCTTGATGGGACTTCTCGCTAGTTGTGGTTTAGCTGGTAATGTGCAAAGAGTCGATATTTATGGACCACCTGGATTAAGTGACTATATCCAAGCTGCTTCACGTTACTCCCATACACATTTTTCTTACCCAATTAAAGTCCATGCTGTTCGTCCAGGTGTAGTCTATGAAGACGAAGAATTTACTGTTAGTTGTGGTATTTTGCATCACCGCATCACAGCTTTCGGCTATCGCGTAGCGGAAAAAGACCGCACTGGACGCTTTGATGTGGAGAAAGCTGAAGCCTTGCAAATTCCTCCTGGTAGGATTTATGGTCAACTCAAGCGGGGTGAAACTGTTACTCTCGCTGATGGACGAGTCATCAAGGGGACTGAATTATGTGGCCCTACAGAATTGGGGCGTAAGTTTGCCTATTGTACAGACACAATTTATTGTGATGGTGCAGTGGAATTAGCTCAGGATGCTGATGTGTTAATCCATGAGGCTACCTTTGCTCACCAAGATGCAGAGATGGCTTTTCAGAGGTTGCACTCGACAACTACAATGGCAGCACAAACGGCTTTAGCTGCGGGAGCGCGTAAACTGATTATGACCCATTTCAGCCCCCGCTACGCTCCTGGTAATGTTTTAGATTTAAGAGATTTACTTAAAGAAGCCCGTGCTATTTTTCCAAGTACAGATATGGCTTATGATTTCATGACTTATGATATCCCCAGACGGCGGGAAGCAGTAAATAATTAAAGGTTTGTAGTAAGGACTAAAGTCCTTACTACGAACTCGAAAACAATAACTTTATATTAGTTATATTTATTCCCACAGACTCATTTAGTAGTCTCAAATACCATTAGTTGCAAAATACAACCGGAAAGTAGCAGGTGATTTTATCTAAGCTTCAATTTTGATCTGCTAAATTATCTATAAATTTGTCAATATTTCATTTATTTTATACAAAAAATCACCCAATAACTAGAGGTAAATTATACATTTACTTTTGGCTAATTTCTATTTACATCTGCATATTATATACAAAGTATATTTATTCACTCACTATTTTTTTTATAACTATCCCTATATTTAGAAGTGATTATTTTTTCAATCGCCAAAATTATACGAAACAACTATTAGTTAAGACTTTCAAGGTCTTTATTTATTTTCTATTCAGCTTTTTTGGTAATTTTAACAACATCCAATTTAAATTTTACAGTCACATTTTAGCTTCGTTTTGTGGCTTAATACCAATTACCTTACTAGTTTTAGATTGTACTAAAAATATTAATGAATACAAGTATTTCTATAAATATCCATTTTAGACATATTTAAAGAATACTTGGGTCTATTAAATAAGGATAGAGTAAAAAAAACTGGCGACGGTTGACATAATTAAGAAAATTATTTTAGGCTCTATATTCTCTATATCAATTAGTAATACATTTGTGTTTTTTAAATTCACATATTACTAAGAGATATATTAGTGTTCACGTATACATAAAAAAACTTGCTTGGCAAAAGGCTCATCGTCTTCTAAATGCACTGTTAAAATATTTGAGGAATTTACTAGTGTCTAAAATCAGTCTAAATCAAGATGAATTTGTTACTAACTCGTCACAAAGCCAAGTAAGATTTAGACATATATCTAAAATCTTACTACGTCGGCGATTTATAGTATTGGGAGTTTCTTGTATTGTCATGTCAGTTACTAGCCTGTTGGCTATGATGACTAAACCGACTTACAAAAGCCATATGCAAATCTTAGTAAGTTCTAATATATATGAAAGTATTGATTTAACTAATATTTCTAACAGTACAGACAATAAAGTCACTGGTGTCAAACCCCAATTATTTGATTACTATACTGCTCAGAAAAATTTAATGCTCAGTTCTAAGTTAATTGAAAAAGCAGTAAATAAACTACGCTCAGACTATCCAAATATTACTTTGGCAGATATTAAAAGTAAATCAAATAAGGGACAAAAATTACATCTAGAAGTCACTCAATTAGCCAAAAAAACAGGTGGGAGTAATTTAGTTAGTCCAGTTTTTGAAGTTTCATTCCAGCATAATGATCCGGTGAAAACGCAAAAAGTTTTATTGGCTTTACAAGGAGTTTATCAGGACTACAATATTGAGCAACGACAAGAACGTTTAAATAAAGGATTGGCTTTTGTTAACACTCGCCTACCACTACTGCAAAAACAGGTGAGAGAAGCAGAAATTAAACTAGAAAATTTTCGTAAGAAGCACAATTTATTAGATCCTCAATCACAAAAACAAGTCCTGCTCAACTCTCTAGCTGATACCCAAAAACAGCTACAAACTACTCGTACTGAGTTGCAAAATGTACGCGATCGCCAGCAAATTTTAGAACAGAATATTGCTAGTTCAACTCAACAGGCACTCATTCCCTCAAGTTTGAATGAATCAATTCGCTACCAAACAATTTTGAGTGAGGTGCAAAAAACTGAACAATTATTAGCCCAGGAGCAATTACGCTACACAGATAATTCTCCTATCATTGAAAGTCTGAAACAGCAACGCCAGAATCAATTAAAACTCTTACAACAAGAAACAAAGCAACTAACAAGAGATACTAAAAAAACAGCCTTATTAGCACAAGAGCAACTAGTAGAAGAAATAAGCCAGTTAGAAACAACTGCCCAAGGGTTAATAGCTAACGAAAAGAGATTAGTTGCATCAGAACAGCGAATTATTACAGATTTAAAAAAATACCCCAGTTTAACAGCAGAATATCAACGTCTACTTTCAGAAGTTGCAACTCACCGCCAAAGGTTAGAGCAAATGCTACAAACACAACAGTCTGTAGGATTACAAATTACCCAGGCGGGTTTTGATTGGCAAGTGTTAGAAGAACCTACCTTGGCAACATATAACAGTTATGACAAACTATTACTTGTTTTTGGGGGTATGGTTATCGGGCCAGTTTTGGGTGTTGTCATTGCGCTAATTTGGGGGATACGTCATCGTGTAATTCATTCAGCGCAGGATTTACAGAGAGTAAGCAACCTGAGACTACTGGGTTCAGTACCAAAACTCGCATCCAATGCGATGGAAAAGCGGCTTCCGAGTCTGGCTTGGAACTGGCGACGCAACACAGCACCTTCTTTGGTAGAAACTGACTCTTGGCTACCTTGTCACGAAACCTTAGATATGGTGTACCAAAATACGCAAATTTTGAAGTACCCCTTTCCCTTTAATTCTGTGATGGTAACTTCTGCATTACCAGGGGAAGGACGTACAACTTTGGCGTTGGGATTAGCTGCAAGTGCAGCTCATATGCACCAACGGGTACTACTAATTGATGCTAACCTGCGATCGCCTAAACTTCACAAAATTCTCCAACTATCTAACGATTGGGGACTATCTTTATTACTAGTTGACGAAACCAGTAGCAATATACAAGACTACATCCAGCCTATTCATCCCTCTATCGATATTTTGACCGCCGGTCCAGCATCAGAAGACCCAGTAAAATTGCTCAGTTCTCAGCGCATGAAAGAACTCATCGAGTTATTTGAGCAAAGTTATGACCTAGTATTGATAGATGCTCCAGCCATTTTAGATACAGTTGATGCTCGCATCGTCGCCTCCTTCTGCAATGGAATTATGATGGTGGGGCGTATTGGTTGGGTAACTCAAACTGAAATCACTCAAGCTGTAGAAATTTTAAATCGATTAAATTTAGTTGGTATCATCGCCAATGAAGCGAGTAATTAAGGTGACAGGTGATAGGTGATAGGTGACAGGTAACAAGCAGGGGGAGCAGGGGAGAAACATACAATGCTCATTCCCCATACAATATATTTAACTTACCAAAACCTTGTCTCCTACTTCTGGTTGAGGGCGTAGCTCATTCGCACAAGTACGACCTTGTTCAATATCTGTAATATTCCCCAAAGTAGTGTCTGCAATATTACTTAGGGCTTCCTCTGTGAAAAATGCTTGGTGTCCGGTAATGAGTACGTTGGGAAATGTCGTCAACCTTTGGAAAACATCATCCTGAATGATTTCGCTAGACAAATCCTCAAAAAATAATTCCGATTCCTGTTCATAGACATCCACACCGAGAGAGCCTATCTTACCTGTCTTCAGCCCTTCAACAACAGCTTGGGTGTTAATCAGTCCACCTCGGCTAGTATTAATTAACATTACACCAGGTTTCATTTGTGCGATCGCCTCAGCGTTGATGAGGTGATGTGTTTCTGGTGTTAAGGGACAGTGTAAAGAAATAATATCGGCTTTGGCAAATAATTCCGGCAATTCTACATACTTGCCACCTAATGCTGCTAATTCAGGATTCTGATACACATCATAAGCAAGTAGGTGACAACCAAAGCCTTTCATAATCCGTCCTAAAATCAGACCGATTTTACCAGTACCAATCAGCCCTACAGTCCGTCCATTTAAGTTAAATCCCAACAGTCCATCTAGGGAAAAATTACCGTCTCGAACACGGTTATAGGCACGGTGAATTTTCCGATTCAGGCTCAAAATCAAACCTACAGCGTGTTCTGCTACACCATAGGGTGAATAGGCAGGAACGCGCACTACAGTAATTCCTAACCTGGCGGCGGCTTCTAAGTCTACATGATTAAAACCTGCACAACGGAGAGCAATTAAGCGAGTTCCTCTTAAAGCCAGAAGTTCTAAAGTATGTGCATCAAGTTGGTCATGGACAAATACACAAACCGCCGAAAATCCGGCAGCTAGGATAGCTGTATCTTGGTCAAGACGTGGTTCAAAAAACACCAAATCGTGTTTTTTGGGGAAGTTTGCAGCTTCTAAAAACTGCCGGTCATAGGCTTTTGTACTGAAGACTGCTACTTTCATGCAAAACCTCAAATTATATGGTGCTTGTTGTCCCATACATAATAGCTTGTAGTTTAGAGTAGCAATCACGCCTATGATACTCACCAGCTATAGGTTTTACTATGCTTCGAGTTAATATCATAATTACAGCAAAAATTAATCCTTTTAAGTAAGTCGGTGAGAAAAATCCAATCTATATTATTTAAGGACTACAGTCCTGACTACGAATTAAAAATTAGGGACGCACTTTTTGATTAAGTTTTTAATTTGGGATTTTGTATAACTTTGGAATTTCCGTAACCTATTTTTAGTTCCCCTGTATTGGGTGATGATTGAGTAGAAAAATCACAAATAGATTGAAAGGGACAAAAGCGACAGTGATTTCCAGGATTAGGGGGAAATATTTCACTGAAACTTTGAACAGATTCTTGGTATTTCTGGATGTCTAATTGATGTTTTTGAGCAATTTTTACTAACTCAATTTTCAAAGATTCTAATTCATTATTTTTAAGTTGAATTAATTCTGATGCTTGACGAAGTTCTAGATTATAAAATGAGGCGACGGCTTGTTTACCAGGGTAAAGATAACTAGCAGCTAATAAATAAACTAATGCTTGTCTTCTATCAAAATGAGACTTACCAGTTTTAAAATCTACAATATGTAAAGTTTGAGCATCTGACTCAATAAAAACGCAGTCCATTGCTGCATATAAACGGAAGCGATAATTTGCTTGTTCGATAAAAATTGGTTTGGGAAAACCTTCGTCGCCGCGAGTTAGTTGGAGAATCCGTTTACCTAAAAGTAATGGTTCTTCATAATATTTTTTGAGAATTTGTAGCACTCGCTGTTGCACTTGTACAGCCGAGTTATTTAATTTTAACAATTGTGCAACTTGCTCTACTCCATCTGATCTAGTCAACAGATGTCGATTATGATGAAACTCATAAACACCTTTTTGTGCCAGCAACCCAATGCGCTGAGGTGGAGTAGCGTTTGCTAATAGTGCTTTAACCTGTGGTTCATTTTGACGCGCTTTGATAAACCCCCGTCTCATCTGGCAGTGCCAACGTTCTTGCCCCATAGCTGGGGCAACTAAAGACCAGAGGTGATAACTAACAAAAAGTCGTTCGGGGGTTAGCATTGCTCAATAGCAGTAAGAAACAATACGGTGGAAGACGCTTGCAGCTACGCACACTTTGCGGGAAGCTTCCTAATAGAGTTCACAAAATATGGGAGAAAGTGGCAAACATGAGTGGTAGCAATTCTAGCAAGATAATATTTGGCACTGATGGATGGCGAGGAATTATCGCCGATGATTTCACTTTTCCCAATGTGCGGAAAGTAACAAGAGCGATCGCTAGTTATTTGGAAACAGCCTACACAAAAGATAGACCAGTTCTGATTGCTTACGATACGCGCTTTTTAGCTAACGAGTTTGCCCAGACATCTGCCCAAGTCTTAGCTGACTTAGGATGGAATGTCAAAATCACTGATCGGGATTGCCCCACACCAGTAATTGCCTATAATGCCCGTCACCTGAATTCGGCTGGGGCATTGATGTTTACGGCTAGTCATAATCCAGCACCTTACTGTGGGATTAAATATATCCCTGACTATGCTGGCCCTGCCACTCCAGAAATTACTGATACTATTGTGGCAAATATAGAAAGTTCATCGGATGAGTTACCCGGTGACAACCCATCAGGTTCTATTTCTATTTTCGATCCCAAGCCAGACTATCTCCAATTTATCTATACATTGCTGGATGTGGAACGAATTAAGAGCGCACAGCTAAAAGTCAAGTATGATGCGTTATATTCTACATCCCGTGGCTATCTAGATGAAATCTTGCAACAAAGTGGCACACAATTAGAAAGTTTCCACGATTGGCGTGATGTGCTGTTTGGCGGTGGAATGCCAGAACCCAAGGGAGAACAGCTAGTTGAATTAGTGGAAGCCGTTCGTCGAGATCATGCAGATTTGGGCTTGGCGACAGATGGAGATAGCGATCGCTTTGGTATTGTAGATGAACAAGGCGAAGTCCTCACCCCTAATACTGTGCTGTTAGTTTTAGCTAGACATTTAATCAAAAACAAAGGTAAAACTGGTGCGATCGTCCGCACAGTGGCGACAACTCACCTATTAGATAACTTTGCTGCTAAACACGGCTTACCACTTTATGAGACAGCCGTAGGCTTTAAATACATCGGTGAAAAAATGCGGGAAACTGCCGTCCTAATTGGTGGTGAAGAATCAGGCGGTTTAAGTATTATTGGACATATTCCCGAAAAAGATGGCATTTTGGCAGATATGCTGATTGCTGAGGCGATCGCCTACGAAGGTAAACCTTTGAGTCAATTAGTCAAAGAAGCGATCGCAGAAGCTGACGGGCCACTGTATAACAACCGCCTGGACTTACACTTAACAGAAGCCCACAAAGTCGCTGTGATTGACTCCTTTACTAAAAATCCTCCTTCCGAGGTAGCTGGGATTAAAGTTAAAGAAGTCGGACGCAAGGATGGGATTAAGCTGTATCTAGAAGAAGGTAGCTGGGTGTTACTGCGTCCTTCCGGTACTGAACCACTGGTACGCGTTTATCTAGAAACCAACTCCCCAGAGAAACTTAGCCAACTTGCCCAAGAAATGGAAAGTGCGATCGCTAAGTTAGCATAGAACTTTAGACCGCAGATGCACACTGAGATGATCTGTGTACATCTGCATCTATCTATGGTTATATTTTTTATGAAAAGCTTTGCTAATTTGTTGATATCTTTAATTGTAGCGATTTGGGTAGTAGCGATCGCTATTCTTTCCGTCCAAAATTTCGAGCCAGTATCTTTAAAATTCTTAACATTCCAATCAATTAAAATTCCAGTCGGTATAGTGCTGGCGTTTAGTGCTGGTTTGGGGTTGATTGGTGTGGCGATTCTACAGCCTCTCTGGGGTCTGGCGGGTTCGGGTAACTCCCGTTTGGAAGAAGACGCGGAATTTTTCGTCGATGATGAAGATTTTTGATGATTAAAAAAATAATGTAGTAAAAAAGTGTAGAGATACATATAAACACTTGCATCTCTACAAAATTTATTGCTATAAGTTTGAATGAATAGAGTTACAAAATTAAAATGTCCATTCGTGGTTAGGATCATTTAGGGCAGCACGGACAGAAGCCAAATTAGCAAGGTCTTTAAATGGGCTAGATTTAGCTATTTCTGTTATTGAATTTAAGGTAAGAGCTAGTTGTTCGTTATTACCGGATGAGATCGCACTATCAACAACAGCAAATAATAAACGAAAATTCTCCGCACGCTCATCAAAAGAGCGATCTAAATAAGCCATCAGCAACTCTCGCTGGGCGTTAATTTTGGTAATCGTTTCTCTTTTCCAAGCGTCAATTTCTCTACGCTTTGTCTGTTCTTGTTCAGCAATTATTAGGTAATCAGTGTAAGCTGTCACCATTTGCTGTAGGCATTCAGCAGGATTTATAAATTCCTTAACCACTTCTGTGGTAAATTTCTTTGCTGGCATTACTGATTGCCTCCAATAGTACGATATTTAGCTTGGATAGTCACAGTAACAGGATTCAGTTGCCCTTCACTATCTAGAACAGGCGTTTTCATAATTTCGGCTAATGCTTTCACTAAAAGCCCTACTTGTTGGAATTTACTGGCATCTTTGTTGCGATCAAATGGTTGAGACTCTAACTCATCTAGATAGAATACTGCGCGACTATTTAACTCTTCTACCAAGTTACTTAACTCAGTGACCCGCCGTCTGACTTGTCGCAAAAACTCTCTAGCTGCTTCAAGTTTGGCAATTTCAGTATTCACTTTAGCCTCATACTCACGCGCCTTTGTCAAAGCCTCCTCACCTTTACCCGCCAACACAAAACCACCCACTGCTAACGCTGGCCCAACTGTAATACCTCCCAGTACAAAAGTACCAAGTGCCATTCCACCTCCACCAGCTGCTAGTGAACCACCACCAAGCCAAGCTAAAGTTGCATTCCAAGCAGCAGCTCCACTAAGTCCTGATATCGCTGCTCCTGTACCTGCCACCCCTACAGAAGTAGCAAGACTTGTTGCAGTCTGTCCAGCAACAGCCCCTGTAAGGACTGCTTTAACACCGCCCTTAACGAACTGTTCCGCTTCCATCGCATCAGCCTTGTATTGCTCTATCTGCTGAACTGATATTCCATCCAACCCTTCTAAAAATTTCAGATCCTGAGATGAACGTTGCCCAAGTTTCTCAATAAAAGTTACAAATCGACCTATTGTATTTATTTTAACCTTGACCTGAAACTGACCATACTCTTCAGCTAGTTTATTAGTAGCTTCCCAGTCAGCTTTTAATTGATTAACAGCAGACTCATGAAGCTTTTGAGAACGACTACCAATATTATTTGCCTCTTTCATATTACTAACGCCTTCAGTGCCTTTGACAGCACCGTAAGCAGCAGTGCCTAAAGCAATCGCACCAAGGATAAATGGAATTGGCATTAAATACTCCTGATTGTGATTAGTGGTCAGTGGCTCTTGTTCTACGCATTAAATCATCAAATAAAGGCATTGCCTTATACATATATTTCCCTAAGTAACAACCTTGCTAACATTTAGGCAGCAAAAAATTTTAGGAAACCAAGAATTTAAGTATTTTTAGCATTTAAAATACTTTTATGGTTACATATTCAACAAAGTACAGCGAATCTGCGATCGCACTTGACTTAAAGCTAAAATAATGAAGCGTAGTCTTGTAAAAATGATGAGTAATGAAAATTAAAGCAGTTATCTGGCAAGAAGATGATATATGGTGTGGTTCTGTACCAGCTTTACCAGGATGTCACACTTGGGGAGATAGCTACGAACATCTATTAGAAATGCTACAAGATGCGATTCAAGGCTGGCTGGATGTCGCCATTGAAACTAAAAAGATTTGAACCTGAAAACCTAGATTGAATCTAATTATTTGAATTAAGAATTCTAGACTGGTATAAGCCATGACTCAAGCCCTACGCAAGCTGACTACATTTGATGAGTTTGTTGCTAAATATCCAGATGAAACAGGGAAACGTTATGAACTCCATGATGGAGTAGTAGTTGAAATGCCACAACCAACAGGAGAACATGAAGAAGTAACTGGATTTTTAGCCTTTGAAATTACTAGAGAGTGTATCCGTTTAAATCTCCCGTATTTCATACCCAAGACAGCATTAGTCAAACCACCTGAAAATGAATCAGCTTACTCGCCGGATGTGCTGTTATTAAATCGCCCCAATTTAGCCAATGAACCTCTATGGAAGAAAGAATCTACTGTCATTCAAGGAATATCAATCCCGTTAATTATTGAAGTAGTGAGTACAAACTGGCGTGATGATTATTTGAAAAAATACGCTGACTATGTTCGCGTAGCGTCTCGAAGAGAGGTAATGGGGATTCCTGAATACTGGATTGTAGATTATGCAGGATTGGGAGGTAGGGAATTTATAGGGAATCCTAAACAGCCTACAATTTTAGTTTGCTGTTTAGAAGAGGGTGAGTATACTGTAAGAAAATTTAGAGGTGACAACCGTATTCAATCTGTAACCTTCCCTGATTTGAATTTAACTGCACAGCAAATTTTTAATGCTAGTTTGTGATTATGGCTGTAAATTACCACAATATTATTACAATTGAACCAGGAAAAAGAGGCGGTAAACCTTGTATTCGGGGAATGCGAATAACTGTGTATGATGTGTTATCTTATCTTGCCTCTGGTATGACCTACGAAGAAATACTTGATGATTTTCCTTATTTAACGCAAGAAGATATTTTGGCTTGCCTCAGCTACGCAGCCGATAGAGAAAGGCAAATGCTTACTATGCCAGCATGAAATTACTTTTTGACCATAATCTCTCACCTCGATTAGTAGATCAATTGGCTGATATTTACCCAAACTCTCAGCACATTTTTCTTATTGGTTTAGATCAGGCAGATGATCGAATTGTGTGGGAGTATGCACAACAAGGTAAATTCACTATTGTGACTAGAGATGCTGATTTTAATGAATTAAGTATTCTGAGAGGATTTCCACCGAAAGTTATCTGGATTCGTCGTGGTAATTGTTCAACCAAACAGATTGCAGAAATCTTGCGATCGCATTTAGAAGACATCCAAGCCTTTGTTGAAAATCCCAATGTAGGAGTCTTGACGCTTTATTAATCTGAATAAATAGCTAAGTTTGGTAGCTATGGGTTAATTGTAGCTTCAGGTAATCGATAAAATCTAGCATTTCTGTTTCAGAAAGATGATAGCGCGATCGCTTGCCGTATTTTTGCTGTAAAAACTCTCGCCCCTGTTCTGGACTCCAATTTAATTGTGATAAATATGTATCAGTCTGAGCAATGAAACCTGCACGATGTTCAGATGAATTTAACTCTTGATGGGAATTTTGAGTATTGTTAATTTTCAGACTAACTTTCTGCCCTAAAGCTGGCCAATCTATTTCTTTATGTCCATCCCAGCTAACACCTACAGCACGATAAGTTACTGGATTATAGATTGTACAAAATACGATTGTTTTATCACCAGGGCTAACTGCAATTGTTAGGGGCTGACATAATTGTTCATGTGTCAACGCATCCAGTGAAAGTAACAAACTTTTGGAAAAATACGATTCACTACCTGAGCGAACTACATAAGGTTTATCTGCCAAGATATGCAAATCAGTTTTTTCAGATTCACCGTGTGATGTCTCTACTTTTTTATTAACTTCTATACCTGTGATTAATCCTGTCAAAGCTCTATCATAAATCGGAATTGGCTTAGTATCATCCGAGAGCATATACCAACAGTGATCGTTTTCCTTGCTGACAAAGACATATTGAGGTTTTGGGATAGAGCCGAACCCTAATTTCACATCCATAATTAGCTTGACAGTTTCCCTAAATAGATTAAGCAGACACCCAACTTCGATAAATACATAGTCAAATGCTGAGTATCGTTAATAGATATAATTCCCCAACCATCAAGCTAATTAACATCATAAAATACTCTGCTTAACCCTCCGCGCTCCTCCGCGTGAACCTCCGCGCCCCTCTGCGTTAAAAAAAATCAAACATTTGCGATATTCCCATAAATTAAACCTCACATCAAGCGGGAATCTGAGCCTTGACGTGAGGTTAAGGTATAGCGCAGGCGAATGTGAAAGTGAAAGTTTAGTGAATTATGCTGTGATTGTGCGATCGCACCCATCGCACCCAAAGATGATCTCACACTATAGTTTCTGGCTCGAAACCTAACGCCTTTAACCTGTTTTCTAGCATTTTCACCCGTTCTTCCGCTTCTAAACGTTGCCGTTCTTCCACATTTGCTTTTTCTTGTGCTACGAAAATTAGTTCTTCTGGTGTCAGCAATCTACGTTTTTGATTGTCATACCAGTACAACCATTCCCTAGCGATTCCTTGATAAAGTCCTCGTTCTCTCCCAATTCCTAAGCCAATTTCTGGCAACCAAATGGGATTTCCTGACATGAGGAAATATTCCCCATCTTCTAGGCGATAGACTTCCAAAGCCGGATTTTTGCGCCGGAAAGGATTGTACACAACGTAGTACAAAATTCCCATCTCAGCATAAACTTCTTTTTTGGTGCTGTATTCTCCTAGATGTTTCGGCGAGGCTACTTCTATTGCTATAATTGGCGGATTTTCTTCTTCCCACAGCACATAGCTGAGGCGTAAATCCCCATCAACAAAACGTTTGACTCCTACACTGAGAAAACCATCAGGGACGATCGCTGGTTTTTCTGGGTCATAATAAATACCCATATTTACACCAAAGTACCAATCCCATCGGTCTAACCAAACCAAAGCCAGTGTAGCTTTTAGTAAACTAGGAATTAAATCTTGTATTTCATTATCCACAGGCGTATCCTCGGAGTTCGGTAGCTCTTCGGAAGATGGTAAACAGTGTAACGAATTGTAGTTTAACATGAGAGGTTTTCACAGATTCTAATTTTAGATATAGAAATTTATTGAACATAAATTGACTAACAAGTAACTAAAGATAGCGTACATCAATATGCTGGACATAACGCACTCTCTATAAATTGTGTGTTTTCATCAGATATTAGTACAGTGCGGCGAAAATCAAGATACCATTCTCAATCGTTCAAAATCTTAAAATACAGGACTTTTGATTTTTGACTTTTGACTTCCGCCTAGGGGTGCTAGGCACTATCAAAGGATAATAAAGTTAAGGAGGAATAGAAAATATTTTTATTTTCTTAATAAGAGTGTAACTTATGAATCAAACCCCTATTACAGTCACTTATTCATTAGAGGAAATTTTAGGGCAAATCAACCAGAAGCTAGATGTCTTACAAAAAGACGTTACAGAAATTAAAATTAGCCAAATTAAACTAGAAGCTGAACTAACGGGAAGAATTGATAAACAAGACGCTCAACTAACAGGAAGAATTGACAAATTAGAATCTGAAGTGACAGGAAGCATTGACAAGCTAGAATCTGGAATGACAGGAAGCATTGACAAGCTAGAATCTGAACTTAAGGGAGAAATTAAGGCATTGGAAACAGAGGTTAAGGGAATCGGTAAGCGGCTAGATACCCAAGAATTTATCAATCGTTCTGTGGTGGTTGGCTTTGTCTTAGCATTGACAGCCGGAGCTATCAAGTTATTTTTCCCCAACATCCCTAATTAGTGTTGTGATGGTGAGCAGAGAACCCCGATTTCTCCAAGAAACCGGGGTTCTAAAATTTCGTAATTCTCAACAAATCCCAATTAATTACCAATTGCTGGTGCATTCAAAGAAACTGCTGCTGCTTCTGGTTTTTGATCTGCCAAGGTGGGTACAGAATCACGCAACCTAGCTGTCAGTTGTACAGTTGTAGCGTCGTACATCTGAGTCAATAACTTGGGATAAAAACCAATACCGATAATAGGTACTAACAGACAAGCAATGATAAAAACTTCACGAGGTTCAGCGTCTATCAAAGCTTGATGAGAAACTAATTCTTCGTTTTCTTGTCCGTAGAAAATTTCCCGCAACATTGATAGCAAGTAAATGGGAGTTAAAATTACCCCGACTGCCATCAGAAATACGACAATGACTTTAAATGTAGGGCTATAAGCGTCACTGGTAGCAAAGCCGACGAATATCATTAACTCTGCCACGAAACCACTCATACCTGGCAATGCTAAGGAAGCCATTGAACAAGCGGTGAACATGGCGAAAATCTTCTGCATCCGCTTACCGATACCACCCATTTCATCCAACATCAGGGTGTGTGTCCGGTCGTAGGTTGCACCGACAAGGAAGAACAAACTCGCCCCAATTAACCCGTGTGACACCATTTGCAATACTGCCCCACTTAATCCTAAATCGGTGAAGGAGGCAAACCCAATAATCACAAACCCCATGTGAGAAATTGAAGAGTAAGCAATTTTGCGCTTCAGGTTACGCTGGGCAAAGGATGTTAAGGCAGCATAGATGATGTTAACTACCCCCAGAATCACTAGAGCGGGGGCAAAATAAGCATGGGCATCTGGTAGAATGCCAGCATTCATGCGAACTAGGGCATAACCACCCATTTTCAGGAGAATACCAGCCAGTAACATATGTACGGGGGCTGTAGCTTCACCGTGGGCATCTGGTAGCCAGGTATGCAGGGGAATGATAGGTAACTTGACGGCGTAGGCAATCAGCAAGCCACCGTAAATTAACAATTGGAAATTTAAAGCGTAATCTTTGAGAGCGAGCGATCGCATATCAAAGGTGACATCATTGCCATAAAAGGCCATTGTCAACGCTGCGATTAAAATAAACAGCGAACCGCCAGCCGTGTACAAAATAAACTTGGTGGCTGCGTATTGGCGTTTTTTACCGCCCCAAATTGCTAGCAGCAGGTAAACGGGAATCAATTCCAACTCCCACACCAGGAAAAATAGCAGCATATCCTGGACAGCAAACACGGCGATTTGACCGCCATACATGGCCAAAAGCAAAAAGTAAAACAGCTTCGGCTTGAGTGTCACAGGCCAAGCCGCTAAAGTTGCCAAGGTAGTAATGAATCCAGTCAACAAAATCAATGGCATAGACAAGCCATCTACCCCTACTGACCAATTCAAATCTAGTTGGGGGACCCAGGCATAACTCTCCACCATTTGCAAGTCAGGATTGGAGAAGTCATATTGGGTATAAAAGGCGTAAACAATCAGTGCGAAATCTATCAGCCCCACAATTAGGGAGTACCAACGCACTGTTTTGCCGTCTTTATCTGGGATAATGGGGAGCAGTAGCGACGCAGCGATCGGTAACAAGATAATCGTCGTCAGCCACGGAAAATTAGCTGTATTCATCACAATTTGTCTGCTATCAAAATCATGTTTGCCAAAAAGCCACTAGTTATTAACTAACAGCTTTTTGACGATTTGGCATTTATTGTTAGTTTGATTTAATCAAATTGGCAATCCCACCTTTTTCGATTCAGAGTCTTTTTTAACTTGATGGATACCGAATATCGCTTGGGGAGTATGATGTGCGATCGCCTAATTTAATTTTTGATATTCAGCGAAAATTAGCCTGTACAAACATCAAACATATACAGGACTTACCCAAATGGCACAAGCTACTGGCGTGAAAAATATTGATTTATATCAACTTCATCAAAAATCTATTGCATCATTTTAGGCGTGTCAGCATGAATAATTTCTTGGTGTAGCTAGGTTTTCACACACTGACGCACCCTACATATCTATTCACTGTTAAGCTTCCGCCTGACCGTTATCATCTGGTGCTTGCATTTGTTGTAAAACAGCTGCATGAATCTTACTATCAAAGTCAGGATCATCTACAGTTGTAATAACGTTGCGTGGACGATCGCCGAGTCTATCTAAATAAGCTCGAAGAGCTGCCTTATCCTCACGGTGTCTGAGAAAGTGTTCTCTTAACTCTTGATCTGACATAGCAGCATAGTTAACTTGACTCATCAGAACACCTCTCCATTTGGTGTAATCTGGAACTCTACATTTTCAGTATTTCCAGCCAAAACATACAGATTGTTTGTTCGATCGTCAATACAGACGAGATGTATAGGTTGAAGCACAATATACGTTAGCCAATAGCTAAGACGATATAAACCTCTTAGTTGGGCATCAGTAGGCATTTAAATCGCTCACTCCACACGCTTTCGATTCTAGCATTTGCCTGAAATTTTCTAGATGTATTCAGGATTAAATTCACTTCCAAATAATTATTACAAGCAAAAAAAAGGAGTCTTAATTTAGACTCTGAAAAAACTTAGGGGCAGACGGTTGTCCACCCCAATAAAAATCAGGTGACACCGAAGAAAATGACTAAGCCCAAAACTGCCCCAAATACTATCAAGGCGTAGAATTGAACACGACCATTTTCTAGGTATTTTAGACCTTCACCACTAACGAGGGTGAAAAAGCCTGTAAGGTTAACTGCACCATCAACCACTCGGAAGTCTACTTCCATCACTTGTCTAGCTAGGCGGCGTAAACCCAGGACAAAGACACGGTGGTAGATGTCATCGAAATACCACTTGTTGAGGGATAGTTCGTAAAGTGGCTTGATTTTAGCAGCGATCGCAGCTGGGTCAATTTTACGCTGCAAATACATCAAAGAAGCCAAGGTAATCCCTATTAAGGAAACACCGACTGAACCACCCGCCATGACATAAAACTCATTGGGGTCGAACTCGGCGGCTTTTTCGAGGACTTCAGCCATGCTTTCTGTCGGGGAGAAGATAAACCTTTCAAAGTAATTGTTGTAGGGTGTACCTACTAAACCAATCAACATTGAAGGTATAGCCAACACTAGCAAGGGTAAGGTCATCGTCCAAGGCGACTCATGGGGAGAATGACTATGATGACCGTGATCACCATGATGATCCCCTTTAGCTGCCAATTCTCCTTTTTTCATTGCCCCAGGGCCAAAATTTGGTACTGGTGCGGCTGATGCTGAATCTAGTTCGAGAACAATTGTTGCTGCTTTCTTAAGCTTATCTTTGATTTTTTCGTCATTACCCCGGAATTTACCTTCAAATGTCGAGAAATACATTCTAAACATATAAAAAGCTGTGATTCCGGCAGTAATCCAGCCAATAAACCAGAGAAGCGGGTTAGCAGCATAGGCTGAACCGAGAATTTCATCCTTTGACCAGAAGCCAGCAAAGGGAGGAAGCCCAGAAATTGCCATGCAACCAATTAAGAATGTCAATCCGGTAGCGGGCATATACTTCCGCAATCCACCCATTAAGCGCATATCTTGTGCCAATACTGGGTCATGACCTACGACACCTTCCATGCCGTGAATCACCGAACCAGAACCCAAGAACAACATCGCCTTGAAATAGGCGTGAGTCATCAGGTGAAATAAACCAGCACTGTACGCACCTACTCCCATGGCCATGACCATGTAGCCTAACTGGGAGATGGTGGAGTAAGCCAAACCCTTCTTGATGTCGTTTTGGGTCATGGCAATAGTAGCCCCCAAAAACGCCGTAAATGCCCCTGTAAAGGCAATCACGTTCATTGCGGCTGGAACGTGTTCAAAAACGGGGTACATCCGGGCAATCAGGAATACCCCAGCTGCCACCATTGTTGCGGCGTGGATTAAGGCAGAAATGGGGGTGGGGCCTTCCATTGCGTCTGGTAGCCAGACGTGTAGGGGAAATTGAGCGGATTTAGCAACTGGGCCGAGGAAAACTAAAATCGCAAACACAACTGCCAGGAAATTGCTCAATGAGCCTGTTTCTACCAGTTCTGCTAGGCGATCGCCCATTACGGTAAAATCGAAGCTGCCTGTAGCCCAAAATAGCCCCAGAATGCCGAGGAGTAGACCGAAGTCGCCGACGCGGTTGGTGACAAATGCTTTTTGAGCTGCATCTGCGGCTGACTTGCGATCGTACCAGAAGCCAACTAGCAAGTAGGAACACATCCCCACTAGTTCCCAGAAGATATAAATCTGTACTAGGTTCGGGCTGACCACTAAACCCAACATTGATGAGCCAAACAAGCTGAGATAGGCGTAAAATCTCACATATCCTGGGTCATGAGACATATAGCCATCGGTGTAAACCATGACTAAGAAGGCTACCGTTGTGACAATCACCAACATCAGGGATGTGAGGTTGTCGATAGTGTAGCCCATGCTCAGGTGGAAATTGCCTGCTGCTGCCCATTCTAGGGTGTGGAGATAGGTTGGGTGTCCTTGGAGTTGACTCCACAGCAAGGCAAGGGACAGACCCATCGCTGCGCCCATCAGGGAAATGATCAACACAGCATTTAGCTGCCGCAGGCGGTTTGTTGTCTCGTTAAACGAAATCAAGCCTAGACCGACTAGCATTGCCCCCAAAAGTGGCAATACCGGGATCAGCCAGGCGTATTGATAGATTACTTCCATCACTGACGGGTACTTTTAGGATTCTTGACTTACTTTGGACTTTACTGTACAGTTTTGCCGACAGCAACTGTCCAGGTCGGAACTGTTAACAATTGTGACACACACCCTAGATGATAAAATACCCCACTCGAACACATTTGAGTGGGGTGTTAAGCATGGTTTTAGATTTGAGGACACATTAATTCAAAATTCAAAATTCAAAATTCAAAATTCAAAATTAAATAAATCCTGGGGAATGGGGACTGGGGACTGGGGACTGGGAAGGGAATTTTAGATTAATCCACAATCCACGCATTGAATTGCCCAATCCCCAATGCCTAATTAGGCTAAATGTAATTCTAATTCGGATGTTGTAACGCTACTGTAAGCTTTGGGACGATTGCTGTAGTTGAGTTTGATGTCCTCTAAAGCTAGACGTAAGTCGTCTCTACCACGAAAGCCTTCTAGACGATGCCGAATTACGCCATTTTCAATTAGCAGTAAGGTTGGCAGAGACTTTAGGCGATAGGTGTTAGATAGCTTGAAATTTTCATCAGCGTTAATCCCAACTAACTTAATTTGATCTCCACATTGAACTTGAAATTGCAGCAACAAAGGGTGGATGATGCGACACAAGCCACACCAAGGTGCTTCAAAATTGACTAAAACGGGAACTGGAGATTCTAAAACTTCTTGAGTAAATGTCCGCTCACTAACCGACAACACCATGATGCCTCTAGAATTATAGGTTTTTATTATCAAACTAGCTATCAGCAGAATGAAGTTAGCAAGCTAATCAACGCTTCATAGCAGGTATTTTTCAAAATTGTTGTTGTTTCTGGCACAAAGACCAGCACGATTTTAACGGCAAAAATTTGGTTATTCAAGTCCCGGCAAGTTCTTGCCGAAAGGGTGTTTTGAGTGCTTTGCTGTATACTCCCTAACAAAAGTGATTGCTTCGTGACTTACCCATATACAAATATGGAAACCAATGACTACACCCTGACTAACAGCTATTTCAATTAATCCTACATTGATTTGGTAGCAATTGATAAGGGGATTTTTTTCCTAGGTTAATATTTTTTTCTGGATTGGGGATCAGTCAAAACTACCAACTTACCCTACTAGTTGCCACAATTAACAAGGGATGCGCCCACCAAAGTAGTCCAATGAAAATACCAACACCTAAGTAAGCAGGACGGATGAATTCCTGCCATTTAAGCGATTGACGACCATCAATAACTGCCGCAAAGGGCATGATGGAGGTGCGTTGTTTGACAATTTCAAAGGCTTCACCATAGCGGGAGTGTAAACGGCGATCGCCATGCCATACTCCAAATAAATGATGCAACACTAAGCCAATGGATGTCACTAGGGTAAAGCTAGTCCCTAACCACAGGGTATGGGCAACGCACCAAATTATTTGCCCCACCATTTGGGGGTGACGGGTAATCCTGATCACCCCTGTTTCATAGAGATGCACTTGGGGCTTTTGAATAGCAGCAATTTCTAGTAGATTGAAGGTGGCAGGATACAAAAATAAAAATGAAATCGCTGACAATACCCAAACTGTGGCTTTTACCCCTGGTACACCCTGTACCTGCCAAAGTTGCGCGCCTTCGTAACGGTGATTAAAAAAGTAAGTAATTACTATGACCGCTAACGGTAGACTAATTAATGCAAAAATAATGCGATAAAGCCTTGGCCCGATGCGCTTTTCTGCCCAAGGTCGCAAAGCTGCCCCCCCACTGTGGGCGATCGCAAAAATTAACAGTAACCCCAGCATGACAAAATGACTCGGAGCTAACCAAGGATTCAGCATCATATAAACAGGTAAAGTAATTTAAAGAAAAGTTAACTATATACAACCAATACCACAAAGTATTCAACAGGGGACTTGCGTCAAAATGTTGTGGTACTGTCTTTTTCCAGTCAAGCCTCTAGATTCAAAATGTAATTAATTGTGTCTATCATGATTGATTACCAAAGTTGCTCCTTTCAAAGTTTGTGGGTTGAGCCTTATGTCTGACCTTCCATTCACTTTAGATCAGTTACGTATTCTCAAAGCGATCGCTGTAGAAGGGAGTTTTAAGCGCGCTGCTGATAGTCTCTATGTCTCCCAACCTGCTGTGAGTTTGCAAGTGCAGAACTTAGAACGGCAGTTGGATGTCCCTTTATTTGACCGTGGTGGACGACGCGCCCAATTAACCGAAGCAGGACATCTACTATTGAGCTACGGTGAAAAAATTCTCAGTTTATGTCAGGAAACTTGCCGCGCTATTGAGGATTTACAAAATCTCCAAGGCGGTACTTTAATTGTCGGTGCTTCTCAAACTACTGGTACTTATCTGCTACCCAAAATGATTGGGATGTTCCGCCAAAAATATCCCGATGTCGCAGTCCAATTACACGTCCATTCGACCCGTCGCACTGCTTGGAGTGTAGCTAATGGTCAGGTAGATTTGGCAATTATTGGCGGTGAAATCCCCGCAGAACTAGCCGAATCTTTAGAAATGATTCCCTACGCTGAAGATGAATTGGCACTGATTTTACCTGTCTTTCATCCCTTTGCAAAGTTAGCAACCATTCAAAAAGAAGACTTATATAAACTGCAATTCATTACTTTAGACTCCCAATCAACTATTCGCAAAGTCATCGATCAGGTACTAACACGCTGTGAACTTGATAGCAGAAGATTTAAGATAGAAATGGAACTTAATTCCATCGAAGCGATTAAAAATGCGGTACAGTCTGGTTTAGGTGCTGCTTTTGTCTCTACTAGTGCGATCGCTAAAGAATTGCAGATGGGTGTACTTCACCGTACCCCCATTGATGGTGTCGTTGTTAAACGCACACTATGGCTGATATGTAATCCTAATCGCTATAGATCCAAAGCGGCAGAGGCTTTCAGCCAAGAAATATTACCCCAATTTGCTACCCCTGAATGGCATCAGGATATTTTAAACCTGTCACAAAAAAAACAAATGATCACTCCATTAGAAGCTGTGTTACCAATTTCTAATAATGAAGGTTAATCCTTCTTTATTGCTTTGAGGATACATAGCATTGACTACGAGGAACAGAGAAGAATCCCCCATCATTTGATAAAACTAGCATTAGCAATGTTTTCATGACCGTGGGGAGTACGTCAATAGAAAAATACAATGGAAGTCTACTGCACTCGTCCAGCGTGTCAACGTCCACAAAATCATTGTCCCGATTTAGACGATACGACAATCAAGACCACACCGCAAAAATACTGTACTAGTTGCGGTATGCCCTTGATGTTAGATGGTCGATACGTACCCGTAAAATTACTGGGTAAGGGAGGGTTTGGTGCAGCCTTCCTCGCACTGGATCGTCGATTTCCAGGGATGCGTCAGTGTGTAGTTAAACTGTTCCAACCTCCAAGTCATTTCACACCAGAGCAACTAGAAGTAGCAGAAAAATTATTTGAAAGAGAAGCTAATGTCCTAGCTTACATAGGCGAAGAACACGATCAAATACCCCGGTTGTTCGCCTTTTTTCCTATGTTTGTTCCCAGTTTGCAACCAGGACAACAAGACCAGTTTTTTTACTTGGTACAAGAATATATTGATGGACAAAATTTAGAGGAAGAACTAGTTCAAAATGGTAAATTTTCTGAACAGCAAGCTTTAGAACTACTGCAAGAAGGGCTCAAAATCCTCAAATTTATCCATGATAAACAAATTATTCACCGAGACATTAAACCTTCCAATATTATGCGTCGTCGGGATGGTAGGCTTTTTGTCTTAGATTTTGGCGCAGTTAAACAAGTTACAACTGTCTCAGGTGTTGGTGCTGGTTCTTCTACAAGTATTTATACCCCTGGGTTTGCCGCACCTGAGCAAATAACTGGGAATCAGGTATTTAAATCTACAGACCTCTATGCTTTAGCTGCAACTGTTATTAATTTGATAACAGAAAAAGAACCTACGCAACTCATTGATCCTCATAGCAATAGGTGGATATGGCAAAAGGAAGTTAGTATTAATAGTCACTTTGTTTATATTTTAAACAAAATGCTCTTGCCTGCTGCTGAAGACCGTTTTCAAACAGCTGATCAGGTACTCGCAGCGATTGATCAGTATTTGACATATCCAACATCCCGACTACAGCGAAAAGCAAATACTACTTTCTCTACCTGGGAATTATTGACAGGTGCAGCATTTAGTGGATTTGAAGGCGCATTAATGGCGATCGCTCTTTTTACTCTCACTCAATCACCCATCATTACTTTGAGTCTGGCAAGTGTAATTTTGGGGTTACTCATATTTGCTCAAACTAAGCGGTGGATTAAAAAATTATATTTGTTAATTATTACTGTAATTAGTTTTGTAATCGTACTGTTTATTCCAGGAATTATCCCACTAGAACTTGTAGTTACATCAGTTGCAGGGGGTTTATTCGCGATCGCGGCTACATCCTTATTTCGACTAATTTATAAATTATTGTCTCAGTTCCTTTAACAAAGTTGCTGTGGTTATTAGGTAGTAAGAAGAATATTACAGGACTCAAAACTCAGCACTCATGACTCAGCACCGGCTAAACGCCGCGCTACCGCTAACATGACTCAGCACTCACCACTGAGTGCGGTAAACTAAGTGAAATTATCAAAATTAATGTAACCAATTAAAACTCGTTCATGTCACAGAAGAATGAAACTACGGTTTTAGCGGTATCTCTGCTAACCACACTTGCGATCATGGGTGGAGGTGGTTGGTTTTATACTCAGTATATACGCCGTGAGATTGACCCTCCCACTCCTACACCTCCCAAAATTCTAACAATCGAAGATAGGATCAGTTTTGGCGAAAAAACTTTAATTACAGGTGAAATTACTCCTGAAAAGCAAGCAGGGATAAACGCGATCGCTAGTCGCAATTATAGTCAAGCTATCAATAATTTAGAATCATCTCTCAGACGCAAGCCTAACGATCCAGAGGCATTAATTTATTTAAACAACGCTCGTATTGGTTCTGCTCCAAGCTACACCATTGTTGTTTCTGCACCCATAATTACTAACCCCAAGCCGGATGAGCCAAATCCTGGGTTGGAAATTTTAAGAGGTGTTGCTCAAGCTCAAAATGAAATTAATGCGGCTGAGAAAATTGAAGGTGTATTTCTCAAAATAGGGATAGCAAACGATGATAACAACCCAGACGTAGCGCAAGAAGTTGCTAATAACTTAGTCAAGAATTCCCAAGTTTTAGGTGTTGTGGGACATTTTGGTAGTGATACTACTATTGCCGCAGGCAGTATCTATAATAATGGAAAACTTGTAGCCATTTCTCCCACAAGTACTTCTGTCGAAATTTCTAAATCTGGCCCCTATGTTTTCCGCACAGTTCCCAGTGATTTGATAGCTGGGAGAGCTTTAGCTGATTACATGGTAAATAGCTTGAAAAAAACAAAAGCAGTAGTTTTCTTTAATTCTCAAAGTAGTTATAGCAAGTCGTTAAAAGATAATTTTTTCAACCCTCTGATTTCACAGGGTGGAGAAGTAATTGAAGAATTTGATATTTCTGAGAATAATTTTAATGCGGCTCAAAGCGTACAACGGGCTAATGAGCAAGGAGCAGAAGTGTTAATGTTAGCCGCTAACACTCCCACTTTAAGCCAAGCTTTACAAGTAATTAAAATCAACGATAGAAGACGGATTCTTCTAGGAGGAGATAGCTTTTATTCTAAAAGAATTTTAGAAGAGGGCAATGCTCAATCTGAAGGCATGGTAGTGGCTGCTCCCTGGCATATTGACGGCGATCCCCTATCTAGTTTCCCTCGCCGATCGCGGGAATTATGGCGGGGGGATGTTAGCTGGCGTACAGCTCTGTCTTATGATGCTACAGTAGCTTTAATCGCTGCCCTAAAACGCAATCCTACACGTTCTGGTGTGCAAGAAGCTCTGTCAAACCGGAATTTTTCTGCAAATGGAGCTTCTGGTGTAATTCGCTTTTTCCCTTCAGGCGATCGCAATACCTCAGTCCAACTGGTAAAAATAGTTCCCGCTTCTCCTTCTCGTTCTGGTACTGGGTTTGATTTTGAACCAGTGAAATAATTAGCTGATAGTTGTTGACGTTAATTGCTTCTTACCAAGGATAGGGTTATTCAATTTCCCATCCACCTTGGTCGATGGGGTGAATTTAGCTGTCTAAATTACTCCCCACTCATTCCTCAAATATCTCAATTTTGAGGCTCATTTACCAAGATTGCCCGATGACACAATCTGTTTGTGGTGGTCAAACAGATTGGTTTGACTCAGCAGTAAGTGAATGTTGCTGGCGGCGACTTACTGCTAACTGATCGGGGGTAGGAACTATTTCACTAAAGTTTATCGTTACAGTTCACCGACATTTGCTAAACAGCGCGGCAGTTCCTAACCGTAGATGCCCTAACGACGATAAATCAGGCTTTCTTAGCCGGCTCTATTAATCGACTCTGCTGGCAGGCAAATCAGATTATCCCCTTGGGTAAGAATTAAGCCACGTTGACGCAGTTTACCCATCAAGCGGGTAACAGTTACGCGGGTTGAACCAATCGCGCTACCAATTTGGGCATGAGTAAGGGGAAAAGGTAGGCAATAGCCACGAATTACATCGGGATCGGTATCGCTCATCGCAGGCTCTCCATATTCCTCAATTAACAAAGTGAGAAATCCGAGGAGTCTGTCAATTGTACGGCGTTGTCCCAAAGCACTCAGCCATAGAAGTTTACGCTGGTGCTGGTATCTGAAAGCATCCATAACTTCACGACGGAAGTGAGGCCAGTTGTCTAGATCGTGCCAGTACATCCACAACACTGCTGTTTGATCAACGTGAGCGTAAGATTGCAGGGTGAATGGTGACTGAGCCACAATTTCAAATGGCTGTCCTGCGCCAACAAAACCTAAGAAAGCTTCTTCTGGAGTTCTGTTGATGCGTCGAGAAGTTAATTGACTCGCGGTAGCACTCACTTGGGCAGTTCCTACCATGCGGATTGCACCCCTTTGAACCAAATACAGCAATCCAGGACGGGCTGGAATGCGCTCATCTTTGCTAAAGGTGCGGCAGCGATAGTGTTCTTGGGCCCAGTCAAGAATACGTTGCCAAGTCAGAAAAGGGCGTGATGCCTCAGAAAAAGAAGATGGAGATTGCATAGGTAACAAAGAGCGTTCGGCTGAAGACAAAGACGACATAGAAAAGGTGCAAGGAGTGTCTTTGTGTTTTTTGAAGTAGGCCTAACGCCCAACAGCGTCAGCCATCCAAAAAGTAGAGAGCAATTTGCGCCCTACTATTTTGTTATACTTCTTACTGTACAATGATGGTAGTAAAGTTTACATATTATTCATCTAATATTTATGAAATTTTATGCTAATCTCATTTTTCTTTATTTAGAAGAATTTTATATCTAAAGACTGATGACGGTTACCCAGGTAATTTCCGAAACAAATTCCTTGCTGAATATGTCAGTGTCCTAGATTCTACTAGTGAGTAAAAATACAGCTATTAAAAAGTTAATATACAGCTACTTGCTTGCTGCAATTAAGTCTTATATTGATCAAGGCAATAGAGAATACATAATACATGGAAAAATACCTCTACATCAAGGTAGAGATAATAATCGAGTTTTTTATATTTCGGGTGTGGCGTTGCAGCTAGGAAAATCTCATAATGCAGTACCTTGGGAGATAGCCAATGCGATCGCTTCTCACATCTCAAATAACTGTGGTAAAGCATTGCTGCTGCAAATAGTTGCCCCTGGTTCGATTCACATAGAATTAACACATGGTTTGCTAGCAGCTTGGTTGCAAAGTGTCGCCCTTGGGGAATCAAAGAGTAGTTTAAATTTCATCGGTATCAAGTCACAACTTCCAGATAAAGGTGAAAGAATAAAAAGTTACAATCCATCACGCTTGTTTAGCATTCAGTATGCCCATGCACGTTGCTATTCGTTGATATTACTAGCTCATCGTGAAGGCTTGATAAAATTGAAAGCACCACTATCAGCAAGTAGCGAAAGCTGGCATTTAGGAAGTTTAGTAGTAACAGAAGCATTACCTTGGCTCAATAGCGATGATCGCCAATTACGCCTGCATCACCCAGCCGAGAGTCGTTTAATTATGGAATTAGTGAAAGCCGTAGATGAATTAGAGTGTGCTGAGGATGCTGGCAAAGTTAACTGGGAAAAAGTAGGATGGGATTTAAGTCAAGCTTTTGAGGCTTTTTGGAGTCAATGCCGCATTTGGGGCGAGGTTAAAACTAACTCACCAGAACTCGCTCAAGCCAGATTGGGATTAGTCATGGCTACTCAATCTGTTTTAAGGATTTTACTGATAGTCAAATTACGGATTGTCGCACCAGTTGATTTGTAAAGGAATTTTGAATTGATATGCCCATCTTTGGGAATCAAAACTTTTCCAACTAGGTATTGACGGATTCATTGACCTCAGTTATAGTGACAGGTGTGTGAGGAGCGAACCAGCAAGAACACCGAGACGAAACACGGCCAGTCGTCGGTGTTCTTTCTGATTTTAGGGGTTTTTAGATTAATCTAAACTTTACCGACCATCCTCACCCAAGTAAAAATTTTTCAATCGCGGTTGCTGCTCCGTCAAGCTCTACACTAGGAGCGACCCAATCAGCGATCGCCTGCACACCATCTGGGGCATTCCCCATCGCTACACCAATTCCGGCATATTCCAGCATTTCTAAATCATTGAAGTTATCGCCAATAGTCATCACGTTGTGACTTTGTAAGCCTAATATTTCTTCTGCTAGGTAACGGACAGCATTACCCTTATTGACAACAGCGTTAGTTGCTTCAAAGAACGTGGCAACAGAGGTTGTCATGTATAGTTCAGCCGGGGTGTATTGGCGGCGTAAATTCCCTAATAAATCTTGGATGACAGATGTATCATCACACAAGGCTAAAATCTTTGTGGGTTCATTGGAGAGAGTTTGGCGTAAATCTCCTACAGCTATAGGAGTAATGCCAGAACGTGCGGCATAGGTTTGAGTTTCTGGGGTGACTTCCCGCACATAAAGCTGATCATTAATGTAGAAGTGGACAGAGAGGAGCGATCGCAATGTTGGCTGTTCAAAATAGTTTAGTAGTTGCTGGGCAATATCTCTAGCAACTGGTGAATGTTGATGAATTTTTTGGCTAGCTGGATCTTGAATCCACGCTCCCTGATAAGCCATGAGTGGCAGAGTAGAATTTAAGTCTTGGTGAAAGCGTAACGCCGAGCGATACATTCTCCCGGTGGCGATCGCTACTGGAATACCTTTGGCTTGGACTGCTGCGATCGCTTGTTTGACAGCTTGACTAACTGTGTTCGATTCTCCCGAAATTGTGCCGTCTATATCTACAACTAGTAATTTAATCTCTTGGGCTGGTGCGGTTTGCATAAATTCCCTAGGTTTGAACTCTCAGTTAGAGGGTATCAAACTCTAGGAGCATCTTAAAAGTTTGATTTTTCTATTCATAGGACTTACGCACAAATTACGGAATAACGAACCACAGAGACGCAGAGAACACAGAGAAATAAGGGTAGGGTGATGGGTTTAGCATCGCGGATTTTTACCCGTTCACCTAGTAGCGTGCGGAGTTGACACTCTCCGGTCTAAAGACACGGAGATTCTTGGTTCTACGAGTCCACTTAGATTAGACCCCTTGCGGTATCTAACCCAGAGGTGGTTCTCTCCCCAAGCGTTAACTTTCGGTATGCCCTACCGTAGTTGGATTGCTCCAAGAATTTGTTTTGAGTTGAACCCTTCGGCTGCGCTCAGGGTTAAAGCCGAGCGTAGTCGAGGCTTTAATTCTGTGTCGTCTAGTTCCCATGAAGATTTTACCTATTCCTGGGCAAGAAACTAGAACTATGGAATAGAACCCATATCTTCAATTGTCAAGGTACAGATTGCTGTTAAGCAGTGTAGGGTTTTTAATGTGGTTGATTACCCCTCCACGTTCTCAATTTTACCATATTGCATCACGCCAGGGTAAACCCTGCCAGAGTGGTTTTCATCCCCGGTCTAAAGCACGAAAATTGCAACTACGTTGCTCTCTCTCCGGGGTTTTCAACCTACACCTTATAACTCTATAGGTTGGTCGTCAAAAATCCCGGCTTCTATTGCTCGGTGATAGCGTTCAATTGTCCATTTATAGGTAGTTACTGTCATGACCTTAGATCACCAATCTATTGGCAAACCAAACTGTTCTAAAATTTCCCCGTCTTGCAAAAGTGGTTGAATCTCACTATCAATTACGATGCGACCACCAGATAGTACCAACGCTCTATCAGTCACTTTTCCTAACCAATGTAATTCATGGGAAGCAATTAACATGACTTGCACTGGTAAATTTAATAATACTTGTGCCAAGTGTCGCCGCCATGCGGGATCTAGTCCAGTGGTTGGCTCATCTAAAATCAAAATTGTTGGTTCTAGTGCCAAAATAGCGGCGAGGGCGGCTAGTCGTCTTTGTCCCCCTGATAGTTCGTGGGCGGAACGGTTGGCGTAGGCTGCTAGACCAAAATCTGCTAATAATTGGCGGGCGCGATCGCGGGCTATGGCTGCTGGTACACCGTAGTTGCGTGGCCCAAAGGTAATATCTTCTAAGATAGTGGGCATAAATAATTGGTCGTTGGCATCTTGAAAGCCAAAGCCAATGTATCGCCGGACTTGGGGTAATGTTTTTGGTTCTAGGGGAATACCATTAATTAAAATTTTTCCAGATTTAGGCTCTTTCAAACCAATCAGATTTTCTAACAAGGTACTTTTCCCAGAACCAGTTGCACCCATTAACGCCACGCGATCACCTCTGGTGGGGCGTAGCCCATCGCCTGCATTCAAGGTAAAAGAAATATCTTGTAAGACTGGTTCTTGGTGAGGATAGGCATACACCAAGTTTTTCACCTCAACTATGCCAGTGTGGGGATTATGGGTGGAAGTGTGGGGGTTAAAAGTTAAAGATTTCAAGATTCACAATTTAGTATAGGAACTGAGGGTAAAACAAAGAGCGATCGCCCAAGCCATCAGCAGAATAAAACGCTCTTTAATTCTAAATGTGAAATCTATGGGTAGTTGTCCGTTGTAACCGCGAATCACCATTGCACCATAGACTCGTTCGGCTCGATCCAAACTGCGAAGATACAGACTTCCAATCATAGCTACACTGGCGTAACGCAACCAACCAGATGTGCCATTTAGACCTCTGAGTTGTGCGCTGCGCTGCATCCGTTTGACTTCTGCAAGTAATATTTCTAGATATTGCCCAGCCAGGAGTAAATTTTCTTTCATAGCCATCGGTACAGGTAAACTCTTAAGGGCAATACCGAAACTATGAGGGGGTAATGTTAATAAAAAACTATTCATGACGATGAGACAGACAAGAGAACGAACTAAGAGAAAACTGGCTCGTTCCCAACCCAAGGGTAATACAACTAGGGATAAGAAAATTAACTCTGTGCCAAGTAATCCTCCCATGTGGCGAATTGGTGGACGTAAAAATGCTAGCCAAAAAATAGCGATCGCACCATATACAGCCAGCCAATACCAAGCATGATGCTTTAATAAAGCTGTCCCGACAACAATCACTAGAGATAGATGCAAGCGTAACGGTAACGCCATAGTCAATTCAAAATTCCAAATTAAGACGTATCAGATTAACTCTTTACCTGTCACCTGTCCCCTGTCCCCTGTCCCCTGTCACCTGTCCCCTAAATTAAGCATTCTTCGGTCTCACTACTTTAGCAATCCCAAAAGCCACAGCAAAAGAAACCGCCGCACCCAAAAGTCCAGCAATACTTGTACCAATCACATCCAAACCTTCAATTCCATAGTCTGCTAATGGTGTGGGTACAGCTACCCGTACTTGTTCGGCTAAGTTAATAAAGCCCATGTCTTCTGCTACCTTTTCTAAGCCATCAGGCCAGGCTGAGGCTACCAGTGAGAGTAAACCAGCTGCTAAGACAATGCTAACTACAGGTACTAACCAGCCACGCATTTCTTCCTGTTCCCCTGGTAGTAAATCTGGGCGTGCTTTGGCTAAATATGTCAACACTCCGCCTGTAATTAACCCTTCACCCACACCAATTAAGACATGAACACCAGCCATCGCTGGTAAAACGGCTATAGATGCAGTTCCAGAAAGTAGTAGTTCGATAGCACAAGCTATAGATGCTACGACGACGCTGACACCAGCAGCAATTCCCGCCGCTAAAGGTAAGCGTCCTTTAGAACCACCAAATAGCCTTTGTAAAGTTTGGGTTAATATCCATCCTACCCAAACGTTAATTACTGCCGCGTTTAAAATATTAGCTCCCAAGGCGGTGATCCCACCATCGGCAAACAATACAGCTTGGATGATGAATACTGTGGCGATACAGAGCATCCCCGCCCAAGGGCTACCCAAAATAATCGCTGCTAACGTTCCTCCCAGTAAGTGACCACTTGTACCACCCGCAACCGGAAAATTGATCATTTGCGCCGCAAAAATAAAGGCCGTGGTTAACCCCAGTATAGGGGCGCGACGGATACCAAATGCCTGCTGCGATCGCTCACAAGCAATAAACAGTGCTACGAAACTCGCTAAACCAGTAGCACCTGCGACTGGTACAGAAACAAATCCATCAGGTATGTGCATAATATGCCCTGTATTGTATGTATTATTTTGCACAATTTAAATCATGCAATTTTAAGCATCAAATTAATAAAAAACAATATTTTTCACTTATTTTCAATGCCCTATTGGGGGATTTTATCCTGTGACTTAGGGAATATGAGCAATAAAATACACGTCAAATAATGTAGTTGTTTGGCAAGTTATTAATTTTTATTGATTTCGTTGGCATAATGATTGTTTATTAGTTAGAGATTTTTACTACTGATTACTCATTACTCATGACTCATTACTCGTTACTCATTTACCACAGAGACACTGAGACACAGAGAAAAATGTGTTAATAACTTTTTATTATTTTTTGGCGAAACTGCTCTAAGACTAACTCCTCTGGAATGATGCCGTCAGCAAATAATATGTCATATATGAGTGGTAAACCTAACTGTAGCTGTTCGAGAATATCGCGTTGGGCAAATAAATCTTGTGGTTTTCCTTCTAAAACTAATTTGCCTTCATCCATGACAAAAATCCAATCTGCCCAGCTATAAACAAAGTCTAAATCATGGGTTGCCATGAGTATAGTTGTACCGGCTGTATGAATTTTTTTGAGGATAGCTATTAAATTACGGGTTTGTGGTCTGTCTAGATATGCGGTTGGTTCATCTAGTAATAGTAATTCTGGTTTTAATACCATGACATCGGCTAAGGAAACGCGTTTTTTTTGCCCTAAACTTAAATGATGTACTGGTCTTTCAGCTAATTCAGTTAGTTCAAATTCGATTAAAGCTTGTTCTACCCTTTGTTGAATTTCAATTTTTGGTAATCCTAAATTACATAAACCATAAGAAATATCTTCTTCAACGGTAGAGGCTACTAATTGTTGTTCTGGATTCTGAAATATTAGCCCAATTTTTTGACGCAAGCTCATCAGAGAACGACGGTCATATTGTAAAGGCTGACCTTGCCAAGATATCACACCTTTTTGGGGTTTATATAAACCGTTAGCCAATAAAAATAGTGTAGTTTTACCGCAACCATTTTTACCAATTAAGGCACATTTTTTGCCCGATGGAATCCGCAGCGTGATGCCATTCAATGCTGATTGTTGTGTACCAGGATAACTATAGTGTACCTGCTGGAATTCCAGTAATGATTGCTGCATAATCTGATGATTTTTATCAAAGCTCGCTGTCAGGTTGCCAATTTTTTATAAAAAAGCGATTTTCCATTCTAATTCTAATAAGATTAAACATCCCAGAATGGCTTCCATTGCGTACCGCTTAGATATATAATATTTTGAGGAATGCCACACTTGAAATTCTCCGTTAAACCCTCGTGATTCTAGGCTGAGGGAAACTTGGCGATATTTTTCTAGAGTACGTTGAAATAATTGTCCAATTAATAGCGATAAACTTTTCATGCTCAGGCTAAATGTGCGGTAGCCACTACGAGATTGTTGGGCTATCCATAACTCTGAGGCTGTATTTAACAGGACAAAAATAAACCGATACATTAATAATAATAAATCTGTGATGAGTACAGGTAGACCTACCCGCCTTAAAGTTTGTAATAAGTCAGTAAAGGGGATAGTTAGCATCACAAAATATATGCAAGAAATAGAAGCGATCGCTCGCGTTAAAATACTTAATCCTTGCTCAACCCCATGACGGCTAATATACAAATGATAAGCACCAAAATTAAAGCCACTAATAGCATCATTGTGAATTAAATTTAATTGGTTAATATCAACACCATTAATTACTAAAGCTGGTAAACTTGTTAACCAAAAAAGCATCGGGATATAAACTAATCTCAGGTAAATTTTGGTGGGAATACCTGCATAAAATATAGTCCAGATGCTCATCCAAACTGCAATTAAAATTTGTACTGGAGGATGAGCAAAATTTGAGATAATCAGTAAGGCGATCGCCAACAGTAATTTCTGTACTGGTGCTAATCGCCGTAATTTATTCGTGTAAGCCAGTGTATCTATTTGCAGACTCATTCCTTATTCCTTGGCTGCTGGGAACGTCCCTTATATAAACCAACTGCATAACCGATAATCCCCGCACCCAAAGCAGCTTGTGAGCTAAATAATAAACTTTCTATTTCCTTACTAGCTGGTTCAAATAAAGGTTTAAACCAAGGTTGATATCCAGGTTTGATTTCCCCAATCGCCTCTTGCGCTTGACCATCTGCACCTGTAAATTCTGCTCCACGTAAAAATATTAAAGGGGTAACTGATAAAACAATCACTCCCAGCAATAACAGCCAGTTACTGATTCCTTGTTTAGATTGATTCATGGGGTTGGGGTTGACACTTAATTAATTTCAATAGTTCTAATTCTTGAGGACTGTAGGATTGTAACCAGTTCCACACCAATACCGTTAGCAATCCTTCACTAATAGCTAAGGGGACTTGGGTAATAGCAAAAATTCCCGCAAATTTAGCGAAAGAAGCCAAAAATCCGCCTACTGGTGCAGGGAAAGCTAGCGCAAGTTGTACAGAGGTAACAATGTAAGTGAGTAAATTTGCTAAAGCGGCTGCTAAAAAGATGGAAATTTTTTGCTTACCAGTTAACTTGAGTGTCAAATGATAAATCCAGTAAGCCGCAAAAGGGCCAGCGATCGCCATTGAAAAAGCATTTGCTCCCAATGTTGTTAAACCGCCATGAGCCAACAGCAATGCTTGAAACAATAAAACCAGCGTTCCTAGCACCGACATAGCCAACGGTCTAAATAACACAGCACCCAACCCTGTACCTGTAGGGTGAGAGCAACTACCAGTCACAGATGGTAATTTTAACGCTGATAAGACAAAAGTAAAAGCTCCTGCCAAAGCTAAGAGTAATTTTAATTCTGGGTTAGCTTGAGTGATACGAGTTAGCGATCGCACTCCTAAAACCATAAACGGTAAAGCCACCAACCACCAAAAAATTGCCCATTCTGCTGGTAAGTAACCTTCCATAATGTGCATCCCATAGGCTGGTCTAGATGCACTCACCACTAGATAAAAACTCAAAGCACTCATTAAGATGAGCGAGGCGCGTTTCGATGTGAGAACCATTCTCAGCACACTTTATACCTCAAAAATTTTAGTTTAAGGAAATAGTTTAAACCAGCATATACCTTAGCCAACCATTCACAAGTAAAAATTAAAAATTCCAGACAATTCCTCATTCCTTGAAGACAATTCAAGCAAAATAAGTGCATTAAAGCTTACTAAGAGTATTTGATGCTTCCATATCTGAATATTCTTGTTTAGCTGACTGGAACTATCAAAATAGTCACTTGATCAAATAGCTACTCAAATGAGGCTTGTTTATTAGTAATAATAAGCACTAAAATATAAGTATATTTATTTATATTGAATAATTAATAAGAAATTTTGCTTATAAAGATTCATAAGCATATTAATCCGTTAATAAGTGTCTGTATATTTTCGCGCTTGTATCCGCCTAATCTAAGTTTAAAATTTTACTCTCAATGATTAATCCAGCACCAAAGCACAAAGATAGTATTGTGAAGTACTATAAGCCACAAACGAAGGAGTTTAAAATGAGAAATAGTGAGGCAATTTTTAAAAGTTAACAGTAAGCTGTTAATACTTGTAACTCCTTACTCATAACACTACCTTCGTAATTGTGATTAACGACTAATGCAAGAGCTTGATCAAAAAAAGACCATCGAACTATTAAACGCCATCATGGAATTTGAACTCGCAGGAGTAGTGCGCTACACACACTATTCCCTGATGGTGACAGGCCCTAATCGTATTCCCATTGTCGCTTTCTTCAAGGCTCAGGCTGCCGAATCTTTACTTCATGCTCAACAAGCGGGAGAAATTCTCACCGGATTAGATGGACATCCCACCTTGAGAATCACTCCAATGGAAGAATCTTTCAAGCATTCTGTCAAGAATATCTTGGAAGAAAGCTTAAACCACGAAAAAAAGGCATTGGAAATGTATAAAACTCTGCTTGAGACTGTGGCTAATGCTAGTATTTATCTGGAAGAATTTGCCCGTACTATGATTGGGCAAGAAGAGCTGCATAACCTCGAACTAAGAAAAATGCTCCGTGATTTCAGCTAATAGTCAAGAGTCACTAGTCAATAGTGAAGGGTCATTTTTTTGACTTTGAAGTGTGGACTGTTGACTTTGGACTAAATAACTCAGAAAATATCAATCTTAGAGATGCGATTAATCGCGTCTCTAAAAATAAATCTTCAACATTAATAAGCTTAATACTATTTCAGTTACTAACTCTTTGTGGTCTAATTCAAAGCTGTATTAATAATTTCATGTAAATCTTTTTCCGCCCAAGGTTTACGGATGCAAGCATAAAGATTAGCTTGTTGTTTGGCACGCTCAATAGCTGCTTCGTCAGCTTGCCCAGTTAACATCACAGTTATCACTTCTGGGAAGCGTTCGTGGACTTGAGTTAAAAACTCATCCCCTCTGACGTTTGGCATCAGCCAATCAGAGACAATAATCAGAATTTTGATTTCTTCCTGTTCTAACTCATCAATGACAATCCAGGCTTCCTCAGCACTTTGAGCAACCTCGTAGACATATTGATTACCAAATAATCTTTTGAGTTGTTCCTTGAGAGCTTTTAAAATTGAAGCTTCATCATCTACACAAATAATAGCAGCATCAGACATGGTTAAATTTCCTTCCGTTATCAAACAGACTCTAGGGGCAACCAGACACTAAATTGAGTATGCCCTGGTTGACTCTCTACTTTTATACGTCCTTCATGTTTATCAATAATCTTTTTACAAATGTGTAACCCCAAACCACTGCCTTCCCCAGCAGGTTTGGTGGTAAAAAAGGCATCAAAGATTTTTTGCTGTACTTCTAGAGAAATGCCAGAGCCAGTGTCTGTGATGCTTACTTCAATACCTTGTTCCTGCTTACGGGTAGCAATAGTCAATGTCCCCTCTGATTCCATCGCTTGGAGTGCATTGTAAATAATGTTTGTCCAGACTTGAATCAGTTCGTCGGGATATACCCAAACATCGGGAATATCCTGATAATCTCGGATTAAATTGATATTGCGTTTGAGTAGATTGTTATAAATTGCGATCGTAGTCTCTAGCCCTTCAGTCACTTGCATGAACTGCTTGTTGCCACTTTGATCGAAATGAGAATAGCTTTTCAGCGCAAAAACAATTTTAGAAGATCGATCAACAGCGTTGAGAATCATCTGATTGTTAACAAAGCAGCAAGTTAGGTTATAAGCAAATTGCACAGCCCATTCACCATGCTCGCCCTTTAAGATAGGCAGCAAAAACTCCAAATCTTCACCAAAGCCCATATCCATCAAGAGATCAGCAATATATCTGGCATCTTTAATACCTTGCTCCTGAAGATAAGTAGTAATTTTTCGTTTCACAGAACGGCTTGCTTGAGAAGAAACCGATGGTTCGTTCTTGAGTGCTTGCGCGATGAGTTGAAAAAAGCTTTCTTGCTCCTCAGAATTTAAACGCTGATTTAAGGAGGGGAATTCAGTCAGGGCTTCTTGTAGTGCTTGATCGGTGTTGCTAGCTGATGCTTTGATAATACCGAGGGGATTATTGATTTCATGAGCCACTCCAGCAATGAGTTGTCCCAAGGCTGCCATTTTTTCTTGTTGAATCAATTGATTCTGTGCTTGCTTGAGTTCTTTAAAGGCCGTTTCTAATTCTTGATTTTTGTTCAACAAGCTTTTGCTGAAATTACGGTACAAAGTGCCGATGATAACAGCAGATAATATTAAAGCGAAAGTAGTACCAATATCTGCAAGTTTTCTGGTCTGCTCTTTTTGCTCTACATAAACTTTTTCTAGATTTGCTACTTCCGCATAGAAATCATCATAGATTTCATCAATGCCATCTGCATCAATTTCTATCGCTTCCTTAGTTTTGCCTTGAGCAACTAGCTCCAGTACATGGTCAATTTCGGCTTTATAGCGTGCATATAAAGCAAAAATATTTTTCAAATTATGATTATTATCATGCTGATCAATTCGTCGCAGTTCGTTAATAATTGCTTCGGTGCTTTGTTGATTTTCAGCAAGTTCTTCTTTTAAGTGATCATCAATCTTACCCTTGGAAAAGCCTTCCCATTCCAAAGAGTATAGTCTGCTGACTTGCTCTTTGGTCTGACTTAAGAGCAGCCTGCTGTTATTGCTGTTTTCTGCCATCTCATTGAATTGATAAATAGTAGCATCAGTTGCGATCGCTACTATAATTGCAAACAACAATATGTACCATGTGGAAAATCTAGATTTAAGGTTGACTGGAATCTGAGTAAAATGACCCTTTAAACGATGATGAAGGTAATTGAGCATACATACTACGGGTAAGACTAAGGAGTAATTTTAATTTATTTCTCGGTATTTATAGTTTTCAGCATCAACTAAAATACTTGTAGCCCGAAAAAATACAAATGCCTTAGTATTAGTCTTCCCAGTACTATGAAAAAAATCACATGGGTGTTCAAAAATTTATGGATTCTTTAAATATGTCTTGCTTCATCTGCCGACAAGCTTCTTCAATAGCATCTATACTAACTAGATTAACTAATCCATAATAATTAAAAATATAGACTCTATTATTTTTATTTTCCTGTAATTTTTGCCAAAAAAAATTATTTTTCAACAGCATCTAATACCGATGTAGGAGAACTATCAGGTGAGCTAACCTCAGGATTTTCTTCTATAACTTTCTCATCTGAAAGTGTTACATACCCAGCAATAGGACTTTTTCCCTGTACTGCTGTCGCCAAGTTTTTATTTGGTGACAAGATTGATTGAATAGTTACTATTAATAAAGTAGAATGACCCTGATTAAGTTCATCCGGTAAAAAATTCTGCAAAAAAAACGACGAGTACGCACATCAGCTAAAAATCCCCTAAAATGTCAGATGATTGTGCTACTCGCCGGGAGGTATACAAGGTTTTTGAGAAAAGCTGTAGTTAATATACATGAATAAACTGAGAAAGTAATGTTGTATAGATTACAAATCATACTTTCTTTTAAATTATTTTAAGTATCTTTTTTTACGTTTAGCTTCCATCTCTAAGTAAAGTCAAGTCTTCGGGTGTATTGCAGTTAAACAGTATTTCTGGATTTGATAAAGGTAGGATTTCTACAGAATAATCTTTGAGCCAGCGTTGGAACGATCGCCCGCCTTGATTGATAAACTGTAATAGTTGAGGTAAACAGCGAAGGCGATAGAAACCACACAACACTTCCCATCTTTTTGAGTGATGAGCTAAAGCTGCGATCGCATCATCATCTACACTATCAAGTATTGCTATCCAATCTTGTAATACCTCAACTCGCAACTTCGGTAAATCACAAGCTAGTAACAAAACCCACTGAGTTTTTACCTGCGTCAAACCTTGAGCAAACCCCACTAAAGGCCCTTGGGAATGAGGGGATTCTCGAATAAACTGGCAATTAGGTAAATCTAAATGTTGATAGCGTTCTGGCCAAGGTGTCACTACGTAAACAGTATCAGCACAACTTGCTGCAATACCACAAACCCTTTGCAACAATGGCATACCTTGCACGGAAATCAAAGCTTTATCTTCACCCATCCGGGAACTTTGACCACCAGCTAAGACAATAGTAGTGATGAGTGCTGAGTGGTGAGTGGTGAGTGGTGAGTGGTGAGTGCTGAGTGGTGAGTGCTGAGTCATGAGTGATGATAAAAATCTACCTTGTTTAGCTTGTCACCCTTCACGCTCTAATTTGGCTCTGTTGCACTTGCTGTAACAACTGTTCAAAACTCCCGGCTGAGGGGAGACATTTTAAACCTTGGCAAACTAAACCAACACTATCTGCGGGTAAATTAGATACTACAGTCAACACAGCAGTTGGTAAGTATTTGGGAATCAAGAAATTGATTTGCTCAGTGGTGGTGCGAATCAAAGTGCAGTTACGATACCAATCTAAAGCGGTAAACAAACTGGGACAGGCTTGGGGTGCTTGCTGCATTACACTATTAAAAGCCTTTAACCCTTGCTCGGCTAAATCTAGATAATGGAGATCATCAGTGAGTAGTGCTAGACGGACTAAGTTAGCGATCGCAATTCCGTTTGCTGATGGTGTAGCATTATCAGCATAACTGCGTTCCCGCACAATTAAATCTTGACTGGCATCACTGGCTGTATTGAAGTAGCCACCTAATTCTACACTCCAGAGAAATTCATTAAATTCAGTTTGGAGTGCGATCGCTTTTTCCAACCACAAAGACTGCTGTGGGTTCTGCGTTTGGTATAAGTCCAGTAATGCTTTAATAAACAAAGCATAATCTTCAGACTGGGCTAATACAGTTGGTTTACCTTCATAGTTGAGTCTATGAAAACGCCCATCTACAAACTGATGCTCCCAAATAAAGTTTGCTGCTTGTGCTGCTATCTTCCAATACTCAGGCTCATGGAATGCAGCCGCAGCCCTGGCTAAACCGGAAATCATTAGGCTATTCCAAGCCACAATCATCTTTGTATCTGTGACAGGAGGAATACGTCCTGGCCAATTCACAGTTTTGGCTTCCTGGTTGTCCCGTGCTGGGGGAAAAGTCTGGAGTGTATCAGCAGGAGTTCCATAACGAGCCGTAAACAGTTTACCTAACGTCACTTCTAACGTTATACTCAACTGCCCTGCATTGCGTCTTTGCAATACATTATTACCTTCAAAGTTGCCGTTAGGGGTAACTGTAAACTGTTGTTGTAATTCTGTTAGTTCTGTTGGTGTTAATAGTTGTGATAGTTCAGCGTAACTCCAAACGTAAAAAGCTCCTTCCTCTGGTTCTTTTTCCCCAGGATTGGTAAAATTATCGGCATCTTGAGCCGCATAGAAATAACCAGTCGGTGCAGTCATTTCTCTTTGCAGCCATTCGATAGTACCAGATACAGCCCTAGCAAATGCTGGCTCTTGGATACCTGCACTCCATAAATTAGCCAGATACTCCACAATTTGACCATTGTCATAGAGCATCTTTTCAAAATGGGGGACTGTCCAAGTGGGATCAACAGTGTAGCGGTGAAAGCCCCCAGCCACATGGTCATAAATCCCACCCAAGGCTAAATCTAGTCCTCGCTGACTGCAAACTTGTTGACCATCATAGCGGGACTCAAAATTAAATCTTGTTCCCTGCAATGCTAATTCTGCGTAGGGAATCATGGGAAAACTATTACCATGCTGATTATTTGGCGTAATAATCCCTGTACTAGTTTCCCAACCCCGCCGTAGCAATTCCTGGGCTTGAGCTTCCTGTATAGCCTCACCTTGTAAAACCGCAGAGGTTAAAAGTGACTCTACAATTAAAGCCTTACGTTGGCGTAAATCCTCTTTTTCTGTATCGTAGTAGCGACGCAACGCTTGGAGAACTTGCAAAAAGCCAGGCCGGTTATAGCGGGTTTCTACAGGAAAGTAAGTTCCAGCGTAAAACGGGACTAAATCTTCTGGGGACAAAAATACATTTAAAGGCCAACCCCCTTGACCACTCATCATTTGCAAAGCCTGCATATAAATGCTATCGATGTCTGGTCTTTCTTCCCTATCTACTTTGATAGGCAAGAAATTAGCATTCATATACTCAGCGATCGCTTGATCAGAAAAAGCCTCACCTTCCATGACAGTACACCAATGGCAACTGGAATAACCAATCGATAGAAAAATCGGTTTATCTTCTGCCTTAGCTGTGGCGAGAGCGTCATCACACCAAGACCACCAATCAATGGGGTTTTCGGCGTGTTTGCGGAGGTAAAGACTCTGGGCTTGAGCCAAGCGATTAGTCATGGTTTAGGTGCAGATAGTTGCCTTATTTGCTCAGTCTACCTGCTGCCAGTCTTGATCTCAATGTCTAAATATATATTTTTTAAGAAAACTAATCAGTAAAATATTATTGGCGAGAACGCAACAACATACTAATCATTTGCACAGGTGTTTCTGTTGAAGGCGAAATAGTCCTTGATTGAAGTCGAGTATTTGGGCTAAGTCCTGCAATCACATGGAGTAAGAAAGTGATGATGGCGGCTTGCACAAGTTTTTTTGGCATGGCAGGTCTCCCTCAGTTGATACCTTTTTAGTAAGATTGGCGAATCTAACTACACCTTGTCACCTTGTTTGATCGGATTTTCTGGAAATAAATATGGAATAGGTGACTCGCATGGAAAATGGTGTACCAGATTCTCACACTCACCTCTCTGGACGTACTTTCACTATAAAAAGTGCCTGGAGAGATTTTTGGCATCTATCCAAGCAAGGAAAAGTTTTTTTGTGGTTTGTAGTCGGCATTTCCGTCTCTTTGTCCTTGCAACCAGGTGAAAACATTTGTAGGTAAAGGCGGATATCCATACCTTTAAACTTTGATCGAAGACCACAATCAGCCGTTGTCATCGATAAAATAGAATTTAAAATAGCTACAAGTAAGCTGCGTCAATAACTCAGGGCTAAAGCCACTGAGCTTGTAAAGAACAAACTTTACGTGTTTGACTAGCCCATTGAGACTAATCCTGATACGCACTTCCGAATGCTTCCCTAGTTCGGATTATCTGCAAGACTGTTTGTTCAGTCGTTGGGTTAAGCCAAGACATTTTGGATTAGTTGGGCGATAGCGTAGCGTTAGCGAGTCTTCGAGCGTCGGGGACTTAAACAGGTTTGCTAGTTCCTGGGATTATATCCATTCAAAAACTAGCATTCTAATGACCACTGCGGTTTTAACCGCTCGTGTCGCTTACCTCTCAGGGCTAAAGCCTCTGAGTTTCCCACTTACCGCCAGGTCTTATGACTATTCCTATCGTTATTGAACAATCGGGTCGCGGTGAACGCGCTTTTGATATATACTCACGCCTGTTGCGTGAGCGGATTATTTTTTTGGGTGAACAAGTTGATAGCCATTTAGCTAACTTGATAGTTGCCCAATTGCTATTTTTGGATGCTGAAGACCCAGAAAAAGACATTTATTTGTATATAAATTCCCCTGGTGGTTCTGTCACTGCTGGTATGGGAATTTTTGATACCATGAAACACATTCGCCCTGATGTCTGTACTATTTGTACTGGACTAGCGGCAAGTATGGGTGCTTTCCTCCTTAGTGCTGGTACTAAAGGTAAGCGGATGAGTCTACCGCATTCGCGGATTATGATTCACCAACCTCTAGGCGGCGCACAAGGTCAAGCAACTGATATTGAAATTCAGGCGCGGGAAATTTTGTATCACAAGAAACGGCTCAATGATTTTTTAGCTGAACACACAGGTCAGCCCATTGAGCGAATTGCAGAAGATACTGAACGTGATTTCTTCATGTCCCCACAGGAAGCCAAGGAATATGGCTTAATTGACCAAGTGATTGACCGTCACGCTACTGGTCTCCGTCCTCCAGTAGCGGTTGTGGGTTAACTAGCAAAAATTGGAGGTTGGGGCGTCAGGAAACCCATCACCCTAATCTATGTCTGACTTTTCACGTTATGTGGAAAAGCTAACGCGAAACCTAACCCCCTAACCCCCTTCCCTAGTTAGGGAAGGGGGGAATATGTAGAGACGTTGTATACAACGTCTCTACAGTTGTTAGGAGAGTGGTTCTCCAGATCCCTTAAAACCCTGCAATTGGGTCTGGTTGTGATTCTAGGTATTTGAGGAAACTGTGTAATTCGTCTTCTGTTAGTAAAGTGCGTCCTCGCTTACCGTAGGTTGTAATTAAGTATTCTCTTCCTTGTTCTGGTGTCCAACCTAGACGCTGCAACTCCACATCAGTTTTAGCTATGACATCAGATAAATCCACGGGTTCAGTTTTTTTCTTTTTCTTCCCCGTTCCAGATATAGGCGCAACATTTTCTGGGGGATTGTAACTACGTGGTGTAAATGGGGTGACATTACTCGCAGTCATATCACTGAAGGCGGTATTATCTGACTGTTTAGCAGACATCAATGGTAGGTCTTCTACTGCTGCGTTGACTTCTGGTTCTGGGTAGCTGAAATCTGGGCTGTGGATGCTATCACTGGGAATAAATGTGTCAATTTTAGATTGGCTGTCATCGCTAGTTAATGACCAGTGATTACTGCCAAATTTGCTGTCTGGAAGAGAAGCAGAGGGAGACTCTGGGAAAGTAGGATTAACAGGATTAAACTGTACTGGTGATATTGGTTCTGGAGCAACTACTTGTACTGGCGATATTGGTTCTGGAGCAACTTGTACTGATGTCTGTACCGTACCAGTAATTCCCAATACCATTAATGCCCTAGTTCTGGCTTGGTCTTCGGCGGCTTCTACGGTTTCGGCTGATGCCATACCAGTAGCACGGGTTACACCTTCTATTTGGACGCTTGCCCGAACAATATATTTTCCCTGAAAAATTTGCACTAATTCAGAAATTAAACTGCCGTTGGGATACAAGCTCTGGAATTGAGCCAACATAATATTGCCACCAAATCTATTTCTATAAAAATTATGGGGTTGATGCTACTGATGTACCCCAAACACCGTTTGTTCATTTACCTTACGCAATTAGACAATAAATTTTATTGCGTGTGACTAACCTTGTCTCAAGTAGTTTAATAAATAGTATTTTAACTTTACATCTACTCAGTTTGCTGTGGATAGAAAAATATATCCAGACAACTTGACCAACAGTTTAGCGATCGCCAAACTGTTGTTAATGGCTGTAGCATTTGCGATCGCCTTTAATAATCACTGTTAACTTACTCTCAGTGGCTTGACTATTAATGCTATACTGATTACCCAATTCAAGATCCAAAACTATTTTCTGGAAGTGCGCTCTAAATCTACAATAATGGAGATAAGGTTCGCCCTCACCGCTTGTTAGGCTGCTACCTGTTTGTTACTGATTCTACATACGGACAAATTGGGTAATTCGGCAGTTGCTCCTAGTAAAAAATCAGAGTCTCATGGCGTAAAAGTACCTTCAAGCTAGACCATCAAACACCTGTAGTTTCCCCTAAGTGACGCTTTTTTTGGGTGATGTGGAGAGTTATTCCCACCCAGGACTCAAAACCAGTCGTGTAATTAACACTAACGGGAAAACTTTCAATCAGCCTTACGTTCATAAGTTTGGTTAGGTGAAGGTACTTAAGCGTAGACTAACTCTGAAATTGTCATGCAGTGAGAAGTTCCGTCAGAGTGTACTCCTCCGGGAAAGCAAGCTACACGGATCATCTTGTAAAATAGCATCTTCCCGCCTGGGTAGATGAGCCTTTATGAGAATGTCGGGAACACCGCCTCAGGGCAATTCGTTTCCAGCTAATATACTGTAGTCCGTGAGGGCATACGGCAAAGAACCAGATTAAACCAACGTCAGTAACCCAGCCCTAAAGGGACTGGGCTTGTAAGAGTAATCAAGCAAGCCGTACTGACCAGACCACTCGGTAAAACGAGTAGCCGTTATTTGAGTCACGACACCTCGGAATGCGTAGCTAGTTCCCTGCTCTGTCGCTTGTGATTAAACAGTTCTAAGGTCACTGGAACAGTGTTGCAAGCCTAACAAGCTCTTATAACAGGTCGAAGCTAACATTACTGGAACAGCAAGGCGATTCTCGGCATACAGGGAAGGTGGTAAATACTGTTCCTCTATTTACCACACCCCGTAAGGGGACTGCGACTCTCATTCGCTCGTGCCGCTTCCCTCTCAGCACTGAAGTGACTGAGTTTCCCGCATCCCGTGTATTTCTATGATGTTTTGACCAAAGGTCGGTTCACTGCATGGAATTTTCAATCGCTACACTCCTTGCCAATTTCACCGATGATAAATTGGTAGCTCGCAAAGTCTTGGAAAAGAAACTAGGTTGCGAGGATGAAGACAGTTTAGAAAAACTCCAGATAGCCTTGGAGGTGTTGGAAAAAATCGGACTTTTGGCAAAGGAACGGGGTAAGTATCGCCGCATCACAGAAGAAGGTCTAATTGAAGCTAAATTGCGTTGTTCTAGCAAAGGCTTTTGCTTCGCCATTCAAGATGTCGAAGGGGCGGAGGATATTTATATCCGCGAAAGCCATTTGAGTAATGCTTGGAATGGCGATCGCGTTTTAGTCAGAGTTCTCAAGGAAGGTAGTCGTCGCCGTTCTCCTGAAGGAGAAGTAAAGTTAATTTTAGAACGTTCTAATAACACTTTATTGGCACGGATTAAACAAGTAGAAGGAGGTTTTCGGGCTGTTCCCTTAGATGACCGACTCCTCTTTGAACTCAAAATTCTCACTAACGGGATGAAATTGGAGGAAGCCCTCGACCACCTAGCCCATGTGGAAGTGCTGCGTTATCCCTTAGCTCAGTATCCCCCCCTTGGTCGAGTAGTTCAAATTCTCGGTAGTGATGCTGAAGCCGCAGCTGATATAGATTTAGTTACCTGTAAACACGATTTATCTCGGACTTTCTCAGAGTCAATTTTAGATGCAGCCGCCAAGTTATCCAAAAGGCTGTTAAAAGCCGACCTGAAAAACAAACTCGATTTACGTAATTTATTTACTATTGCGATTACTGAAGTCAATAGTGACACGAAGGTAATAGAAAATGCCCTGAGTTTAGAAAAAACTATTGCTGGTAATTGGCAATTAGGCTTTCATATCGCCGATGTTTCTCACTATGTCCAACCTGACGAACCTTTAGATCGGGAAGCCCTCAAACGCGGTAGGTCAGTGTATTTGGGTGATTTAGTGTTGCCCATGTTACCAGAGGCTGTAGCCGATCGCTGTTCATTAGTTCCCAAAAGCGATCGCTTGGCTATCTCATTTTTAATGACCATTTCTCCCCAATCAGGTGCAGTGTTGGAATGGGAAATCCAACCGAGTGTCATTCATGTAGATACAGCCATTACCAAACAACAAGCAGAAAACATTCTCCAAGGTAAAGCTAAAAAAGAATCTCCACAAGCCATAGAACTAATCCAAAATCTCATCAGCATCGGCACAGGGATCAAACAAGTGCGTCTGGCTCGTGGTAGCTTGCAGTTAAATCTACCCGCCAACCAAAACCCCTATTGTGATGAAGGAAGTCTGGGGGCTGTGATTGTTAATGATTCCCCAGTGCGATCGCTACTCACGGAATTAGTGCTATTAGTTAATGAACTAATGGCTACCCACCTCAACGCTCTAGGTGTTCCAGCTATCTGGCGTTTACAAGGTACACCCGACCCTGAAGACGTGCAGGAAATGCTGAAGTTAGCGATTAACTTAGGTGTGGAATTATCCCTAGAACCAGAAGTAGATATCGAACCCTTAGATTATCAACACCTGACTAGAGCTTTTGCTGATTCCCCCTCTGAGCAAGTGTTGACTTATCTATTACAAGATACCCTCAAACCAGCAGTTTACAGCACCACCAAAGGTAATCACTTTGGTTTAGCTCTAGCCCAATACACTCACTGCACCTCCCCTTTACGGCGTTATCCTGACTTACTGATGCAGAGAGTGTACTATCAGCTACTAGAACATGGACGCGATCGCCGCAATACCCGTGTGAAAGAACGGATAAACCTGCGCCACTCCTACAGCCACGGGGAAATTAACTGGAATGTCCTCCCCCCAGAATTGCAGCAAGAACTGCAAAGCGACTTGACACGGGTGATTATCCAAATCAACGACAGGGAAAAGGAAGTCCAAGAAGCCGAAGCCGATTTAGCTGGACTGCAAAAAGCCCAACTCATGAAACAGCGCATTGGACAAGTATTTCAAGGCGTAATTACCGGCGTGCAGTCCTATGGTTTCTTTGTGGAAATTGAAGTTCCAGCCGTGGATTTTGAAGTCAAGGGTAATCCTGGTGTACCTTTACGGGTAGAAGGACTAGTACACGTTAGTTCCCTCAAAGATGACTGGTACGAATACCGCGCTAGACAACAGGCACTATTTGGCAGGAAAAATCGCGCTTCTTATAGATTAGGCGATCGCGTCTCCGTCCAAGTGAAAAGCGTCGATTACTATCGCCAGCAAATAGATTTAGTCACCGTTGGTAGCGATGGCTTAGTCAAAGGCTTAGGTGTTGGTAATGTAAATGGTGATATGCCGGATATCTACCTACGTAACGATCTTGAGTCAGATGATTTAGACCCTTATGCTGAGGAAGAGTAAATTTTTGTTAAGCACCGGTGACATATCATAGCAAACCCCTAATTATCGGCGTATCAGGAGCATCTGGCCTGATTTACGCCGTTCGCGCCCTTAAATATCTGCTGGCGGCAGACTATGAAGTTGAATTAGTAGCCTCTAAATCAAGTTACATCGTTTGGCAAGCCGAACAGGATACTCGAATGCCAGCAGAGCCAAATCAGCAAGAGCAATTCTGGCGTGAACAAGCCGGAGTTCCTCTTGCAGGTAAGCTACGCTGTCACCCTTGGAGTAATGTCGGAGCTAATATTGCCAGTGGTTCTTTTCGCACCTTGGGAATGATTGTTATTCCTTGCAGCATGAGTACCGCCGCCAAGTTAGCCGGCGGTTTAAGTTCCGACTTGCTAGAACGAGCCGCCGATGTTCAAATTAAAGAGGGACGCAAGTTAGTTATCGTCCCTCGTGAAACTCCCTTTAGCCTAATTCACCTGCGAAACTTAACAACTTTAGCAGAGGCTGGAGTCCGCATTGTCCCGGCTATTCCCGCTTGGTATCACAACCCTAAAACCGTCGAGGACTTAGTTGATTTTGTCGTTGCTCGTGTTTTAGATCAACTAGATATTGATTGCATACCTATTCAACGTTGGGAAGGCAACAAATAAGTTAAAAGTAAAAGAGTGCTGCTCCCTGCTCCCTGCTCCCTGCTCCCTGCTCCCTGCTCCCTGCTCCCTGCTCCCTGCTCCCTGCTCCCTTGCTTTATGGCTGTAATTCGTTTAACTCTCTTAATAGCAATCATGGGCGGACTAGCACTGTTGTTAGTTCAAAATTGGTCGCCTGTGCTATCGCTAGTCTTTTTAGGTATGCGAAGCCAGCCATTACCCTTGGCAATGTGGATTTTATTTAGCACGGCGGCTGGTGCTGGTACATCTCTATTAATTACTAGTTTGTCTAAATTATCTAATTATTTTGAGCCTCGCCAAATTCCTTCCTCATCAAATACAACTTCTAGGCGTACTCAAGCTAAGAATCGAGAAGAATTTACATCTGCGCCATACACGCCTCCACCACCAAAAAGCCAAGCAGAGTCCACCAGGAAAGAGACATTTGACGACGAATTTGATGATTGGGAAAATAACAGTGCAGATGATGACTGGAATTTTGATCAACAGTCACCCCCAGCACCTAAATCTAGTTCTCAAAATGAGCCAGTTCGAGACTCTACTAATTACGAACGCCCACAACAAAGCAAAACGGGTTCTCGCTCTGGTTCTACCTATTCTTATAGCTACCGTGAACCAAAAAACACCGCCGCAGGTAAGTCAGAATCAGTTTACGATGCTGATTACCGAGTTATCATTCCCCCTTACCAAGCACCAACTAATGATGTAGACAATGAGGAGGATGATGATTGGAGTTTCTTTGAAGAGGATGATTCTGAAGATAATAAACCGCGTAGATGAGGGACTGGGGAGAAATCAAGTCAAAAGTCAAAAGTCAAAATTAATTAACTTCTGGGGACTGGGGATTGGGTAACTAAACCCTACTCTCTACTTCCCATTCCCTACTGCCTTTTATACACTGTTCACGGGATTCTTGCTTGACATTGCCGTTCATGGCAGCTTCTTGTAAAGTCATGAAGGCATTTAAATCTTCCAAATCATACTGAGTAGTTAATAAATATCGTAATTGATTTTCTGCTGCAACCGTCAGATAGCCAGTTACTAAAGCCTGTTGCACAACGTCACGAATTCGAGTCATGGTTGATGCCTCACTACACACCACATTAATAGATTCGGGCTAATGATCGGAAAATATGCAGTATTCTTTAAACTCCAACCGGTTAATTGATAAGGCTGGTTGATAATTATGGAAAATTAGTCATTTTTTACACCTTAATCTGCAACTATTTTTAATAAAGGCTTGCCATCATTAGAGTTTAAAATTATTTTGCTGTGCTGTATATGACTCAGTAATATGCACCAGTGAAACATTCGATTAAGAGGTAGAGTAATCCTAATTAAGATTGACGAAACTGTTTCACTTAAAGTTTCTGACAAGCTATATAAATTTTCCATTAAGCCTAACCATATCTAATTAATCACTGGATAGTCACCTAACAAAAGTTAGTAAATTCGTTATAAATTTATCTGTAATTTATTCTGACTTTATAGAAGAATCGCTAATATATGTACAAAGTTACATTAAATACATATATAGCAGTAATGACAACAATTAATTCCAATCAAATAGAGGAATTTATAGAGGCAACAAATAATTGGGAATTAGAAAAATTATACATAGATTTAGCATCTACTAAAGGTAAAGCTCTGACTCCTGTAGAAAAGAAATTCCTCAGAGGCTTATTATGTGGGTGTAGTCCCGCAGAAATTGCCACTGTAGTTTATCAAAGTCGTAGTAGTAGTACAGTCAGAGTTTATTTGTCTAACGGACTGTATAAATATATAGAAGAAATGTTGAGTACTCAAGCGGGATACTTAATTAAAGTCAAGAATTGGAGTCGTGTAACTTATTTGCTAGAAAAAGCAGGATACAAAAAAGATAGGTTGCAATTACAACCAGTTAACAGTAATAAACAAATCCCCAAAGAACCAGAAGTTAATTTAATTAAAATTAAATCAACACCTATCATTGATTGGGGTGCAGCAATTGATGTTAGTAATTTTCAGGGACGAACCACAGAACTAACAAAAATTAAACAGTGGGTTTTACAAGACCATTGTCGCCTAGTGCTACTCTTGGGCATGGCTGGAATAGGGAAAACGGCCTTTTCTGTAAAACTAGCCCAAGAGATGCAACAAGACTTTGAGTATATTATCTGGCGATCGCTACGTCTCGCACCTACCCTAGAGCAGATATTAGATGAACTTATTACTGCTTTATCCCCCAACCTAGAGCTGAAAATTGCCGATACAGTAGAACATAAACTTTCCCAACTGATAGATTGTTTGCGTTCTGCTCGTTGTTTAATTGTATTGGATAACTTAGACTCACTTTTAACAAGTAAAAATGAATACATAGAAGCTAGTAGTTCTAATCAAGAAAAGTCTGCTATTACTTGTCTTTTATCGCCAATTAAATATCATCAAGGATATGAGGTTTATCAAGAATTAATTCGTCGGATAGGAGAAACGTCACATCAAAGCTGTTTAATCTTAACTAGTCGAGAGAAAATACCAGAAATTGCTGCTTTAGAAGGGGAAAAATTACCTGTTCGTTCCTGGAAGATTACGGGACTAGGAAAACAAGAAAGCCTCTCAATTATCCAAAGGAAAGGTTTGAGTGAGCCTTCAGAGAAAGAATTACCAGTATTACTTGAGCGGTATGCAGGTAATCCCTTATTCTTACAACTAGTAGCCACAGCTATTCAAGAATTATTTGGTGGCGATATTGCGGAATTTCTGCATCAGGGTAATGTTGTTTTCGGAGATGTGCGCTTAATTTTAGATCAACAATTTAATCGCTTATCGCAGATAGAAAAAAATGTCATGTATTGGCTAGCAATCAATCAAGATTTTGTTTCAATAAGTCAGTTACAAGAGAACACTATACCCGGATTATCGCCACGACTATCACAAAGACTAATCTTGGAAGCTGTAGATTTATTACAAAAGCGTTCTCTTATTGAACAGCAAGGGGGTAAATTTTCGCAAATTCCCGTGTTAATTGACTATACAATTGAACGCCTAATAGAGGAAAATTTTAAATTAAGTGCCGAACAAAAATACTGCTTATTAATGCAGACCATTTTGACAGCGCGCCGCCAAAACCATACACGAGAAAGTCATCTGAAAACGGAGTTTTAAAGTAGCGTGAGTAGTTTGTTACAAGGAGTTAATCTATACCTAATTGGGATGATGGGGGCTGGTAAAACCACGGTAGGTCAATTACTAGCCAAGCAATTAGGTTATGGATTTGTTGATACTGATAGTGTAATTGCCCAGGCTGCAAAAAAATCTATTAACCAACTATTTGCAGAGGCAGGAGAAGCAGAATTTCGTCAGTTGGAAAGTGATGTTTTAGCACAAGTATGTGCCTATACCAAGCTGACTATTGCTACAGGAGGGGGTATTGTGCTACGGAGAGAAAACTGGGGTTATTTGCACCACGGTTTAATTGTATGGCTAGATGTGCCAGTGGAGTTACTTTATACCCGCCTAGCTGAGGATATCACCAGACCACTACTACAAGATGCTGATCCCCAAGACAAACTGCGATCGCTCCTCGAACAACGTACACCACTTTACGCCCAAGCTGATCTAAGAATTCCCGTCCTAGATGGAGAAACGCCAGAACAAATTGCTGACAAAATAATGGCAGCAATTCCTAGCGTGTTAAAAAAGCCTATTTCTAATTCGTAATTCGTAATTCGTAATTCGTAATTCGTCATTAAAGCCACAATTCCGAATTATACTGACTTGCATAAATATGTAAGCTCAACTCCTGTTCATGATGGTTAACGATACTGAGTACATCAGGCAAACTGAAGCTACGCGGGTGCGTGTTCTCAGCGAAGCACTACCTTATATTCAACAATTCGCTGGACGCACCGTTGTTGTTAAATATGGTGGTGCTGCCATGAAAGATAGCACCCTGAAAAGCCAAGTTATTCGGGATATTGTCTTTTTATCTTGCGTCGGCTTGCGGCCAATCTTAGTCCACGGTGGCGGCCCAGAAATTAATAGTTGGTTAGATAAACTGGGCATCGAACCACAATTTAAAAACGGTCTACGTGTCACAGATGCCGCCACAATGGATGTTGTGGAAATGGTGCTGGTAGGTCGAGTTAATAAAGAAATTGTTGAGTTAATTAACCAAGCTGGCGGTTTGGCTGTGGGGCTGTGTGGTAAAGATGGTAACTTGATTACTGCCCGTCCCCAAGGTCAAGAAGGTATTGGCTTTGTGGGGGAAGTCAGTAATGTTAATATCAAAATTTTAGAAACCCTGTCTAGTAATGGCTATATTCCCGTAGTTTCCAGCGTTGCGGCTGATGAGTCAGGACAAGCTTATAACATTAACGCCGATACCATCGCCGGAGAAATCGCCGCAGCATTAGGGGCAGAAAAGTTGATTTTATTGACCGACACCAGAGGGATTTTAAAAGATTATAAAGACCCCTCGACCTTGATTCCCAAAGTAGATATTCGGGAAGCGAGGGAATTGATTGTGAGTGGTGCAGTCAGTGGCGGGATGATCCCCAAAGTTAATTGTTGCGTGCGATCGCTTGCTCAAGGTGTACGTGCAGCCCACATCATCGACGGACGCATTCCCCACGCCCTACTACTGGAAATTTTCACCGATGTGGGTATTGGGACGATGATTTTAGGTTCTCAGTTTAGTTGAAGAGAGGAAGCAGGAAGCAGAGGGCAGGAAGCAGAGGTTATTTATCTGCCCAATGCTCAAAGCTTGGCAAAATAAAAGCAGTGCTGATTGGTTGGTAAACAGTGGTGAATACAGAAACTTTAGAACTAGCAAGAACTAGATACCAAGCAGGTAAATTTGCCTTTGAAAATGGCAAATACCGAGAATCTGTAGAAAATCTAGAAAAAGCAAGGGATTTATTGGAACGTAATTCCCGCTTGGGAGGTGAAGTAGATATTTGGTTAGTCACAGCCTATGAAGCAGCCGGAAGAACAGAAGATGCGATCGCGCTTTGCCAAGAACTCCGTCGTCATCCCTACTCAGAAACTCGTGATCAAGCACGCCAGTTAATATACATCCTGCAAGCACCAAAACTGAAAAGACCCAGTAATTGGATGACTGAGATTCCCGATTTAGGCGCACTATCTGATAATGAATCTAAAATCATTATACCTCCCAAGCCGCGCCAATCCTCTCAACGCACAGCACCAGCCGAAAAAGAACTTGTGGATCTTAGTCAAGTTAATACTAAAGATAATCGCTTTATCTGGGTAGCATTAATTGCCATTGGGTTGACTGTTTCTTACTTGGTTTGGCAAGGATTTTAGGACTTAGCAGAACAGGGGCTAGTGCCGCCGTGAAGTCAAAAGAATTGTATGCCTGTCTCTGTGCCTCTGTGCCTCTGTGGTGAAATTAAGATATTTTTAACCACAAAGACACAGAGACACGGAGAAATATAGCCTTTATGTTCAAGCTAGGAGAATTTATTGAACTTTTTAGAGGAGTCTATTTAATGAATTATTCTATTTTGAGAACCAGTTTAACAGTGTTAAGTAGACCATTTAAATTAGTGAGTCGCAAGATTCTGCCTTTGGTATTGTTGATATCACTGTTATTGTCTGGTTGTGTTCAGTACGATGTTGGGGTGAATTTTAATAACTCTAATAGTGGGGAACTGGTACAGCATATTAGGTTAGAAGAAAGACTGACTAGTTTTAGCAGTGATTATGTTTATGAATGGTTAAACAGTATAGAAAAACGCGCTCGCAAGCTAGAAGGTAGAGCCAGACGAATTTCTAGAGAAGAAGTAGTGGTGACAATTCCTTTTAGTAATGGTCGAGAATTGCAAACCAAATTTAATGATTTTTTTAATTCTCATACCCAGGAAACAACAGACGCTGACACAACAGAGACTAATTCAGAACTACCAAAAATTGAGTCTAATTTACTTTTATTCCAGAATAATTTTTTATTAGTAGTACGGAATAAATTAATTTACGATTTAGACTTGCGATCGCTAGCTTTAATTGCCAGTAAAGGTAATGTTTTAGCTGATGCTGGTTCTATTCTCAATTTAGAATTTGCCTTAAACACTCCTTGGGGTGCTAAAAGTATTCCAGTCGCTGAAAATGCTGTCAAACCAGAGAAAAAAGGCAAGCAATTAGTATGGCAACTTCAACCCGGTGAACTGAACCATATAGAAGTAGTCTTTTGGCTACCTAGTCCTTTAGGCATCGGTGCGTTACTAATTATCTTATTTATCTGGGGAGGCATATATCTGAGATATACCTTTATGCCCGATCCCAAATTACAGTTTGCACCTAAAGCAGAATAGTAATGAGTGCTGAGTAATGAGTAATGAGTAATGAGTAATGAGTGATTAGATTATCTTGACGATAGGCCATTACAGCTAGACAGATAAAATCAACCTCCGTAGCTTCGCTGACTCCCTACTCACCACTCATTACTCTCTACTCTCCACTCATTACTCCCTACTCAGCACCGGCTAAACGCCGCGCTACCGCTAACAGCACTCATTACTCTCTCATGGTGATAAACGCTCAATTTTCCAAGTGCCGGTCTCTAAAGGAGTATAAAGCAAGCGATCGTGCAAACGACTAGAGCGTCCTTGCCAAAACTCAATTTCTGTGGGAATGACCCGCAAGCCTCCCCAATGAGGGGGACGGGGGATTTCCTGGTTTTCATATTTGCTTTGAAATTCCTGCATCCGTTGCTCTAAAACTTCTCGGTTAGGGATGACTTCACTTTGATTAGAAGCCCATGCACCCAAACGGCTTTTACCAGGACGACTTTCAAAATAATAGTCTGATTCAGTTTCTGAAACTTTCTCTACACTTCCTAAAATTCTGACTTGACGTTCTAATTCTGCCCACCAGAAAACCAAGGCTGCTTGAGGATTTACTACTAGTTCTTGTCCTTTACGACTGTTATAGTTGGTGAAGAAGACAAAACCCCTCTCATCAAAATCTTTTAACAGTACCATTCTCGCCGATGGCTTCCCATCTGGTGTAGTGGTGGCTAGAGTCATCGCATTGGGTTCTGGAAGTTCGGCGGCTAGTGCCTGCTCAAACCACTTTTTAAAATGTATGAAAGGGTTGGGATCAACTTCTGTTTCACTCAAACCTTCCAAGGTATAGTCTTTGCGAAGGTCGGCTATGGTTTTGTCCATCGTAATTTAGTTCCTTATTATTTAAAAAGGCAGGTGACAGGCTTCGCTGTGAGCGTCAGCCGAACGGTGACAGGTGACAGGCTTTGCCGTGAGCGTCAGCCGAACGGTGACAGGTGACTAATATCTATTGACTATAGGAGTAGTAAAATCGATTGCGTCAGATGCGCCGTTCGGCATCCCTTCAAAGTCTATTATTCTATGGTCTGAGTGGCCCTATTGTCGCTCTGAATGTTTGGCTGTTATCTGTACTATTTGGCTACTTTCAGCACCCTATTACTATTTTGAGCTTTGCGGCGATTTTAGCTTTTTTACTGAATTATCCAGTTAAATTGTTTGAACAAGCTAGAATCAGTCGTACCCAGGCAGTAATCATTGTTTTACTCTTCACCTTGACTCTTTTCGGAATTTTGGGTGTCACTCTAGTACCAATGGTCATTGACCAAACAATTCAATTATTAAATAAGATTCCTAATTGGTTAACTTCTAGTCAAGCTAATTTAGTGCAATTAGAGGCATTTGCTCAACAGCGACGTTTGCCTATTGATTTGAGGGTGCTGAGTAATCAAATCAACGCCAGCATTCAGAATTTTGTACAGCATTTGGCTTCCGGTGCAGTGGGGGTAGCGGGAACGTTACTTTCAGGATTGCTGAATTTTGTCTTGGTAGTGGTGCTGGCATTTTATATGCTGTTATATGGCGATCGCGTCTGGTATGGTTTAATCAATCTTCTACCCTCTAAATTCAGAATCCCCTTCGCTAAGTCTTTGCATCTCAACTTCCAAAACTTTTTTCTCAGTCAGATATTACTAGGACTATTCATGGTTGTAGTCCTCACCCCAATATTTTTGATTCTCAAAGTACCCTTTGCTTTATTATTTGCCATCCTCATTGGTATCTCTGAACTTATTCCCTTTATTGGGGCTGCTTTAGGTATTGGGACAGTAACTCTTTTGGTGCTGCTACAAAATTGGTGGTTAGCTGTGCAAGTTGCCCTCGCTGCAATTTTCATGCAACAGATTAAAGATAATCTCTTAGCACCCAGGTTACTCGGCAACTTTATTGGACTAAATCCTATTTGGATTTTTGTAGCTATTTTAATGGGATATGAAATAGCAGGTTTATTGGGAACATTGGTAGCTGTTCCCATTGCCGGCACTATCAAAGGTACTTTTGATGCTATAAAAGGTAGCAAACAAGGGGATTTTATGTCAACAGTCACTATTCCCCATGATCCCGAAAATTCAAGTTTGTAGTAAATACTTTAGTCATAAAAAATAAAATATAAGGTCTTTATCAGCTCAGGGAAGACCAAAAAATAAATTATCTGCAATTTATGGTTGGGTAGGGTGCGTCAGTATGAATAATTTCTGAGTATAGTTAGGTTGTATCTCTCTGACGCACCCTACAGTTTAGATATTTTTTTATCTGGAAGTCCCTAACTAAAAATTATTTGGTGTTCCTGATTTTATTCCTACTCTAGTATTTTGTTTACGCACAAAACCAAGAGTTACTTGTTTCATAATCCAGTACAAAACCAAGAGTACCAAAAAGGTGATAGCAATAATAATCAACGGCTGTTTTCCTAAAAGCTCCTCGACACCTCTAGTTAGTAAAGCATCTGGCTGAGTGATAAAATCCCAACTATTGAAACGTAAGAAACGACCCCAATAAATACCAATTGCACAAAGAGCGTGAGTAATCAACTCAACCCATAAAATCCATTGAGTTTTACCAATGCGGTGTAAGTAGTGACCTAAATTAATCAAAGATATGACATAAGCTTCAAAACCGCCCAGAATCACCACTAAATAAATAGGAATTAAGACCAAAGTAATCAGCCACACAGACTGAATTGTACGGATATCATGGATTAAATGAATAACATCCGTTAACAAATAAGGGGCATTTGGTAAAAAGGCATAAAACACTAAAAAACCTAACCACCATAGCCAAGAGCGTCCCCGGTTATTGCGAAATAGCCAAATACTTAATAGCAGAGGGATCAAAGCGAGGAATAAATTCCACGTCATCCACCGCATATTTATGCTTAACACCTGCAAAACTTTGGCGATCAATTGCTCTGTCATAGCTGATTACTCGCAAGATATGTGATTCACTTGGATTGTCTTTGTACTATCGAATAGTCGATTTCGTATGATAAATATACAGATTATATTAAGTGTTTTATAAAACAGGGACAACAATTTACACAACATAATTTATAGGTTTTTATATATTTTATTTTGAAATATAAAAATCACTCATGCAAAATTTTTTAGCCACCTACTCTAAGAGGACGTTTGAAAAGTCTGTTTCTTTGTCATGTTGTAGCTTGCTTCTCCGCAGGAGTATGCAGCGTAGCGGAATGTTCGCTGAAAGCGTTCCCGTTCGCGGTAGCGTTGCGTAGCAAAGGGTAACATCTCGGTATGTGCCACAAAGCCTAGATTCTTCCTTACGCTCCGCTCCAGTCAGAATGACATTTTTATACCTACTAAAACTTTTCAAACACCCTCTAAGTAGCTAGTATAGCTGATTTAGATTTGCCAGATCATAAAAAGAAGTTCTCAGTAAGAGTAAAAACTACTACTAAGAACTTAAGATACGTTTATGCAGCTAAATCTCGCTCTTGTCCTAGCTCTTAGGTAGATTACAATTTACCTGGCGGTGATTCCCGAATTATTTCCAGCTAATTTCTAATTTCTTTTATTTCGTGAGTTTTGCGATTGCCTCCGCTCCGGTGGGCGGAACGCCATCGCCTACTGCTACACGCTGCTGTAACTGCGCTAGTTCCAACTCAACCTCATTTTGCAAGCGTTGCAGTAAGATGAAATCCTCTAGCTCGATAGTGTTATCTATATTGTTAGTCAATAATTCATCGATTTGCTGGAGACAAGTTTCTAAACCTGCGGCGAATTCATCACGAGTAATAGCGAGGTTTTCTGCATTAGCTTTACCAGGATAATCAACGCAGCCATAGCCTTCTCCCATATCCACCTGTAGAAATTCTGGTGGTGTAATGTCAGCATGGGGAAATGTTGGAAATGACTCCTGTGTTGAGTTTTGCCCTACTGTATCTGACTGAATAGGAGACTGCACAGGGAATTGATCAGGCAAAGATGCTGGATTGCCAGTCAACACACCAGTCATCAGTAGGCTTATGTCACTCATTGTATATCATTTGACTAACACCAATATTTCCTTTAACTAGAGATATTAGTGTTATTCAGGATGATTCTTCAAAAAATAGTGATAAAAGTTACTGATGGATTAAAAATTTCATAAAGTCATTAGTTATTCTTTCCCTTGTCCCCTACCTAACATCAGTCTGACTGCAATACTTATTTAGTTGCTTGACAAGTACATCAGAGTCCTTACCAGCAGTTTTAGCTGCATTGGTGAGTACGGTATCAATTTCTTTTCTCGCCTGTTGGAGTTTTTCCCTACCGGATGCTGATGCTTCGGCATTTTTAGCTGCACCAAGTGCCTGAGACGCTTTAGCGATCGCCTGACTCAGATTCTCAAATACTCTCATAAAACCGCCTTGGACTTGCTGCAACTGAGGATCTGACAACTTGAGTTCGTCTAAGGATTTAGTAATTGCTTCTAAATCCTTAGATAATTGCCAGCTTGTGATCACCTGCTGTCCTTTATTTTGATCAATTAGAGCATTTCCCGCATTTACCACTTGAATCAGCCGAAAACACTGGGAAGCCTGATCTTCCGCGCAACCAGTCAGCAATAAAGCAATACTCAAACTAACAGGAGCAATAACAACATATTTACGCCACACAAACATTCACACTCCACCAGCGATCAAATCGAGACAATATTAGCGAATAATTTTAGTTAGAGACAGGAATTAGTACCGCTACGCGGAAGTCAAAAGTCAAAAAACTGTATTTTAAGGTTTTGAATGATTGAGAATGGTATCTTTATTTCCGCCGCGTTGTACGAGAGAATAGACGAATACTGATGAGTACAATAGATAATTACCAGTACAGAATCTTTAAGGACTCAACTTCTCCTTTACATATATTTACAAATAAATTTCAGAGAGAATAGTGGTCAGGGTAAATACGAGCCTGTGAAGTGGCTGATTTACAAGGAAAGGGAGATATCCCGTAAAAGCAAATTTTTCAAAGTGCCTATTACATTGTTTGAAGTTATGTAGCCTTTTACTTACGGCGTATAAGCGACTGAGGTAAACTATGCCTTGATTATGATTCTTTCACAGAAAAGATCACTGGAAAGGAGCTGTTTTTTCAATGTCTCATACCGTAAAAATCTACGATACCTGCATTGGCTGCACCCAATGTGTCCGCGCTTGCCCAACTGACGTACTGGAAATGGTTCCTTGGGATGGCTGTAAGGCTGCTCAACTAGCTGCTTCACCTCGTACAGAAGACTGTGTAGGCTGCAAGAGATGCGAAACTGCCTGCCCCACTGACTTTTTGAGCATCCGGGTTTACCTGGGCGCAGAAACAACTCGCAGTATGGGTCTAGCTTACTAAGGAACTGATTACCAGTTTTTGATTGAGCTTCTCGATTCATTGTTTCGATAGCAAGCATCTTTAGCGTTGTAGGGTGGGCGATCGCTCATCCTACAATCTCAAACTAGAAATTAATAAATATAACCTAGTGGTCAAAGGAGCAAGTTGCTCCTTTTTTCTTTGTGCCTTTGTGGCGAACCGACTTTTGTGCTAACAACTATACTGGACTTAATTATCCTGAACAAAGAGTGGTGTGAGCAATGTGCGGCATAGTTGGGTATATAGGCACTCAAGCGGCGACAGAAATTTTGTTGTCTGGGCTAGAAAAACTAGAGTATCGCGGCTATGACTCCGCCGGGATTGCCACTGTTTGGGAAGGCGAGGTAAATTGTGTACGCGCTAAAGGGAAACTACATAACCTGCGTTCCAAGCTCGAACAATTAGCAAATCCAGCCCAAATAGGCATCGGTCACACGCGCTGGGCAACTCACGGCAAACCAGAGGAACATAACGCCCATCCCCACATGGATACGGCCATGCGAATCGCCGTTGTCCAAAATGGGATTATTGAAAATTACCGTGAGTTACGGGAGGAACTGAAAAGCAAAGGACATCAATTCCGTTCCGAGACCGATACAGAAGTAATTCCGCACCTGATTGCCGAATATTTCCAAAATCTCCCCTCTCCCCCTCTCCCCCTCTCCCCCTCGCCCTTTTTGGAAGCTGTTCGCCAAGCAGCCAATCATCTAGAAGGGGCATTTGCGATCGCAGTAATTGCGGCTGACTATCCCGACGAGTTGATTGTTGTCCGCCAACAAGCACCCCTAGTCATAGGATTTGGTCAAGGTGAGTTTTTCTGTGCATCTGACACGCCAGCGATCGTTGCTTATACCCGCGCCGTCCTCCCCCTAGAAAACGGCGAAATTGCCCGCCTGACACCTCTGGGTGTAGAGATTTATAACTTTGCTGGCGACAGGCTAAAAAAACAGCCCCGGATGCTGAACTTGAGTCCCACAATGGTAGAGAAGCAGGGATTCAAACATTTCATGCTCAAAGAAATTTATGAGCAGCCGGGAGTAGTTAGAGCTAGTTTAGAAGCATATTTTGATCATGATAAGGTGAATCTGGGCTTACCAGAGGACTTTTATGCAGATTTAGAGCAGATTCATATCGTCGGCTGCGGTACAAGTTGGCACGCCGCCTTAGTAGGCAAATATTTACTCGAACAACTAGCAGGAATTTCGACTCAGGTACACTACGCCTCTGAGTATCGCTATGCACCATCACCCCTGACAGCGAATACATTAATTATTGGTGTTACCCAATCAGGGGAAACCGCCGATACTTTGGCTGCTTTAGCAATGGAAAAAGAACGTCGCCAAGGGCAAGCACCGCAATATCAAGCCCGACTCTTAGGCATTACCAATCGTCCAGAAAGTAGCCTTGGTTTGATGGTTTCTCATATTATCAATACCCTAGCAGGCATTGAAATTGGCGTAGCCGCGACCAAAACCTTTACCGCCCAACTGATGGCGTTTTATGCCTTAGCCTTGGATTTAGCTAATCGCCGCCAGCTATTAGCACCAGAAAAATTAATAGAGATTATTCAAGGGTTGCGCCAGATTCCCCAAGCAATTGAGGACACATTAGAACGTCAGGAAGAATTAACCGAACACCTAGCCCATGAATTTGCTGAAACTAAAGATTTCATCTTTTTAGGTAGAGGGATTAACTTCCCCATTGCGTTGGAAGGGGCATTGAAATTAAAAGAAATCAGCTACATTCACGCGGAAGGTTATCCGGCTGGGGAAATGAAACATGGACCCATTGCTTTATTAGATGCCAAAGTGCCGGTAGTTGCGATCGCAGTTCCTGGTAGTGTGTATGAAAAAGTTATTTCCAATTCTCAAGAAGCCAAAGCCAGAGATTCCCGCTTAATTGGGGTAACACCAGTCAATGATGGCGAAGCGGCGGAAATTTTTAATGATTTACTCCCTGTGTCATCAGTGGATGAATTATTATCACCCATCCTCACAGTAGTACCATTGCAACTGTTGGCTTATCACATCGCCGCCCGTCGCGGGTTGGATGTCGATCAGCCTCGGAATTTAGCAAAATCGGTGACTGTGGAATAAAAAGATACGAATATTTAAGTAAATATTCGTAGAGTATATGAGATAGTTTCTAGTTTTAATTATCATATCACATCTAGAAATGTTTTTTGGGCATTGCTTACAGTAATGCTGAGTCTATCCCACTAGCACTGATTTGTCAGATCGTAATGTCAGGTTGTCTCGCCACATACCAAATCCCATAGCAAATCGATTCCATATCTAATATATTTGGAATCTTGGTGTTCGTTAATCCATTGAGAAAGAGTAATGACTACACTATGAGTTTTTTTGTCGATTTTATTCAGCGCATTTGCGGCACTAGAACGCACATCAGATTCTGAGTCCTTGAGGAGTTCTAGTAAGTCAGGAATTGCAGCTTCTGCACCTATTTTACCTAACGCATCTGCGGCACTAGAACGCACACGAGCATCTGAATCTTTGAGGAGTTCTAGTAAGTCAGAAATTGCTACTTCTGTACCTATTTTACCTAACGCATCTGCGGCACTAGAACGCACACGAGCATCTGAATCTTTGAGGAGTTCTAGTAAGTCAAGAATTGCGGCTTCTGCACCTATTTTACCTAACGCATCTGCGGCACTAGAATGCACTCTTGTTTCTGGGTCTTTGATGAGTTCTAGTAAGTCAGGAATTGCGGCTTCTGCACCTATTTTACCTAACGCATCTGCGGCACTAGAGCGCACACGAGCATCTAAATCTTTGAGGAGTTCTATTAACCAAGGAATTTCTGCTGCTCTACCTATTTTACCTAACGCATCTGCGGCACTAGAGCGCACACGAGCATCTGAATCTTTGAGGAGTTCTATTAACCAAGGAATTTCTGCTGCTCCACCTATTTTACCTAACGCATCTGCGGCACTAGAACGCACACAAGCATCTGAATCTTTGAGGAGTTCTATTAACCAAGGAATTTCTGCTGCTCCACCTATTTTACCTAACGCATCCGCGGCACTAGAACGCACACGAGCATCTGAATCTTTGAGGAGTTCTATTAACCAAGGAATTTCTGCTACTGTACCTATTTTACCTAACGCAAATATGGCACTAGAACGCACATGAGCATCTGAATCTTTGAGGAGTTCTAGTAAGCAATTAATTGCTACTTCTCCACCTATTTGGCTTAATAAAATTGCGGCAATTAAACTTACATTTTTTTCTGAATCTTTAAGGAGTTCTAGTAAGCAATTAATTGCGACTTCTCCACCTATTTGGCTTAATAAAATTGCGGCAGTTAAACTTACATTTTTTTCTGAATCTTTAAGGAGTTCTAGTAAGCAATTAATTGCGACTTCTCCACCTATGTCACTTAACACAGATGCGGCAATCAAACGAACCCTATATTCTGATTTTTTTGTCATTTCAATTAATCTATTAACTGCTGCTTCTTTCTCTCCTAATGCAGCACAATATCGTTGAAATCTTACTTGTTCTATTTGTTGCTCTTTTTCTTTTAACAATTGCAAAGCTTGAGTTTGAAAAGCTGTTTCATTTAGACTACATAAAAATTGGAATACTTGTGATTTAATTCTAGAACTCACTTGCAAGGAATCGCTGACTTCAAGATTTACTAAATCTTGTAAAATTTCTATAGCTGGAGAATTTTTTGCAGTTTTTAAATTTTTAATATCTTCGGCAAGGCAATTCCCAGCAAATAATAAGTCACGATGCAACCATTGTTCATATTCGCTATTCCTGCTGAGGACTCTTCTAATGGCTGTAGCCGCTTTGTTTGGTGCTTGCTGAGTAATCAATAAAAGTAACACCTCTCGCCAATGAGGGTCATGGAGATGCTGATCAATATACTGTAAAACAATATCAAAATCGTCTTGATCATCTGCTTGATAATGAATTTCTCTAGCACACAGATATTCTTGAAAGGTTTTATGCACAAAAGCATAGCAATCTTGACCTTGTTCATTAAGCAGTCCAGTACGTTCTTGAATCAAACTTAAAAAACGTTTTGCTTTTTCCTCTGCTTTATAAAGATCAATTTCTTTCAAAGATTTGATTTCTCTTTTTAATTGGTCAAGCAAATCTTCATGAGCAATTAGTGTTCCCCCTTCGTTATCTTCTGTACTACCTTGTCCATGAATCCAAAAAGCTAATTTTCGCATCAAAAAAAGTAAATCCTCAATATCAAGATTTAATAATTGCTCAATGCTAATGTCTTTGTTTCCATTCCAAGAAGTTAAGAGGGTTTCTACTGCTTTCTCATAAAGTTTGTGGCGACCTTTAGGTAAAACTGCTTGATAGCGATGAATCAGAGCAATAATAGTCAACAGCAAAGGGTTACGCGCTAGTAATTTGAGACGCTCATTCTTATTTATTGCTTCCCGTAAAGTTGTTTTACGTCGCTCCGCCTCTGACTTATCTTGAATACGGCTGTTATACCAACAGTTAATAAACTTTTCTATCTTCTCATCATCAAAAGCTAAAAGCTCGTAATGGGCAAACTCTTGAGTATTAAAAAAATCACGTTTGTAGCCAGCAGGCCGAGAGGTAATAACTGCACAATTTTCCGGAAACTGCCCTAAAAAATTCTCGATTTTTCGCACTACCTCATATCGTTTATTCTCTTGAGCAATCTCATCCAAACCATCAAAAAATATAAAAGTGCGTCCATCATCTAACCAATATTCAAAAAAACCTACAGGTAAGGTTTTGACACATAAATTTTTTTCCACAAATTGCTTAACATATTCCAGAATGCTAGTATTTTCTTGCCTAGCAAAATCTCGTATGGAAATTATAATAGGTAAATAGTCTGCTGCTGTTATCTTCAGTTGATCAATCTGCTTCTGAGCTATCATCACCACAAAATAACTCAGTAAAGTGGTTTTTCCAGAGCCAGGCGCACCTAAAAGAACAACCTTTTGACAGTTGGTTTGACTTAAAATTTGGGAAGCTAACAATTTTCTCCCAGAAGAGTTTCGTAAAGCACGCTGTCTCTGTTCCCAAAGTAATTGTTGCTGACTTTGGCTCAAATTGGATGATAACAACTCTGTTTCGATGCTGGAGTTTAAATCATTTTGGTTATCCTCCTGGACTTCTGGTAACACAAAAATATTGACTAGCTTCTCCGATTTGTCTACTTCTTGTCCTGGTACAGCAATCCCAGCAAACTTAACATCATCAAACCAATTAACTAATTGCTGACAATAGTTGTCTTTGGCAATCTGAAACCTTATACAATTATCTGTATTTTGAAAATAAGTTGTAACAAAAACCTCCATCCATGAATAAACATACTCAATTTTAATTTCTTTCATTTTTGAGTCAGCTAAAGCTGCTTTTTGGAAAACAACAGCTAAATAATCTACATCAGGCTTTCCTTCATTTTTTAAAGGCTTCTGTAGCTCTGACAATCCTTGTTCTTTAAAAAAATTACATAAAAATTTTGGTATAAAGTCTGGTGGGCAAGAAGAAAATAATCGGTTTTCCTGATTACAAGCTTCTATAGTTGCAGTTTTAATAGCCTTATCTAAATCACTAGGGTTAAGTCTGCTCGTAACACCACTTAGCAAAGCCTTAGAAACTTCTACTGTTACCAATTCTCCTACCCATGCACCAATCATTCCACTAATCATTACTATGGTCTCCACATAATTGATTTAAATGAATAAGTATAGATTCTAGATTGATACTAGCACTACCAGTATATCTACGATATTAGTTAAGCTTACGTAAATTTTTTCTGATTTTCGGCTTTTTGCAAGCCTTGTATCCCTGACTATCGGACAGCGATCGCTCTTGCAATCAAAAACCCAGCCTGTATGACTGGGCTTTTGTTAGGGTTTTAGTAAAGTCAGATCGCGTGAAAATTTGCTTAAGCCTCAGCTACTCAGTAATAATTTCCGATAAAAAAACTGATCTGCTTGGGGAAGAAACTAGGATAATGCAGCATAATTAACCTTTATAGCTTTGAGCGATCGCCATCAGCCGAGATGGTAAAGTCTTAAGGCTTGTGATTCAACTTAAGTAATTGACTATGAATACAGCAAATATTGCGCCAGCTATACGTATCGGAGTATTGGGTTTCGGTGGACTCGGACAAGCAGCCGCCAAGGTATTGGCTGGTAAACGGGAAATGACATTGGTAGCAGTGGCAGATCAAAAAGGTTATGCTTACGCTGGTGAAGGTTTGAATTTTCAAGATTGCATTGCAACCTACCAGTCTCAAGGGTCGGTAGGTTATTTAGAACCCATCGGCAATTTAAGCAACAACAGTATTCAAGATTTAATCGACAGCGCACAACCTGTAGATGGGTATTTTTTAGCTTTGCCTAACCTACCCAATGATTTTATTCCTTCTGTAGCACGCCAGTTTATTAAATCTGGTTGGCGCGGTGTGTTGGTAGATGCCATTAAGCGCACCAGTGCGGTAGAACAGCTAATTGCGATGAAAGACGAACTGCAAGCAGCCGGTATCACCTATATGACAGGCTGCGGTGCAACACCCGGACTGTTAACCGCCGCCGCCGCCTTAGCCGCCCAAAGCTACGCCGAAGTTCATCAAGTAGAGATTACCTTTGGTGTAGGTATTGCCAACTGGGAAGCTTACCGCGCCACCGTTCGGGAAGATATTGGACATATGCCTGGTTATACTGTGGAAGTTGCCAGGGCGATGACTGATGCAGAGGTAGAAGCACTACTAGACAAAACTAATGGTGTGCTTACCTTGACCAATATGGAACACGCCGATGATGTGATGCTAGAGTTAGCAGGGATAGTAGATCGCGATCGCGTGACTGTTGGTGGTGTAGTCGATACCCGCAACCCCAAAAAGCCCCTCAGCACTAACGTTAAGGTGACAGGACGCACCTTTGAGGGTAAAATTTCTACTCATACCTTTACTTTGGGTGATGAAACCAGCATGGCAGCTAATGTCTGCGGTCCTGCTTTTGGTTATCTGAAAGCTGGTAGACAATTACATCAACGCGGAATGCACGGCATATTTACAGCAGCTGAAATTATGCCTATGTTTGTGAAGTAAAATGAGAGTTTAGTTGACACTCCTCAATTTCAAGACAGGGGGAGTGTCAATCTAGCGATTCTGCTGATTCTTCATTTTTAAAGAACAGCAGACGCACAGCGAGAATGGCAAAACCCGCAGCAGCGATCGCTTTTAATAAACGGGTGGGTAATACCTCTGCGACTGCACCCCCAGCTAATGCACCGAGAAAACTGGCTAAGAGTAACGCCGCCGCACTACCAAAGAAGACTGCACGCACAGATTGACCACGACCAGAAAGTGCGATCGCGGCTAGTTGGCTTTTGTCGCCTAATTCGGAGATGAAAACTGTAATAAAACTTAGTCCTAAAAGATGCCAATCCATAATTTTGGGTAATGGGTAAAGGGAATTGGAAATAGGGAAGATTAACCGTGTAATACATCCCAGAACAGCATGACGGAGATGAAAAACAACATCACTCCTGCGGATTTGTCTAAAGCTTTGGGACTAAGTTGTTTAGAAATCCAACTACCTAACAGTACCCCTAATAAGCTGGTGGTGATTAGTGCAGCCCCAGAACCCAAAAATACCACCCACGGGGAATGAGATTCTGCACTCATTAATAAAGTTGATAGCTGTGTCTTATCGCCAATTTCTGCAAGAAAAATAGTAATAAAAGTAGTACCGAAAATAACAAATGGTGATTCCTGCTTTTTATGACTATCAGCACTAGCTACAGGCTGAACTGGCTCAATGATGGCGGTAGCAAGGTGAGATTCGTTACTTGCTATTAGTTCTGGCTGGTTTTCAGACTGAGATAAGCCAGTAAGGGTTACAGGTGCAGAGTCAAGTTTCACAGGCAGTAGTTTTTTAACTAGGTTGTTTTCATATTCTTCTCATTTTCTCAGATTTTTGTAATAAATTGCAACTCTACTGCAAAAAATGTAACTTTCCTGTGAGATAAACTAGTTACAGTAAGTGATACCATTAACTGGTTGCAATGAATTTTATGGAACGTGAAGCTTTAACAATTCGCTTTCCCTCGGAACTACTTGCCAAAGCCAAGAAACTTAAGGGAAGCAACGAATCCTTTAATGATTTAGTGGTGGAGGCTTTGGAATCTGAAGTCAGACGTAGGAGAGGATGGGCTGCACATCAACGAATTATTGCCCGTAGCGAAATCATCAAAGCTAAAACTGGCATACAACCAAGTTCTATAGAGATGATTCACAGTCTCAGAGAAGGTGAAGGAAGACGTGACTAGAGTTTTGTGTCTAGATACCAGTGTTTGGATTCCTTACCTTGTCCCAGAAGTTTATCAATATCAAGCTGTAACCCTAGTAGCAGAAGCATTGAGCTTAAATATACGTTTAGTAGCACCTGCTTTTGCTTGGGCTGAGGTTGGGTCTGTACTACGGAAGAAAACGCGGTTGGGAGTCATTACGACAGAGGAAGCACTAGGTTTTTTTGAGGATTTCTGCGAACTGCCGATTGATTACATTGAAGAAGAAGCAATGCGGAGCAAAAGTTGGGAAATTGCCGAAAAATACGGTTTATCAACTCTTTATAATGCAGCATTTCTCGCTTGTGCTGAGATGACATCTGCTGAGTTTTGGACTGCTGACGCTGCACTGGTTAGGCAAGTCACACCCAGACCTGCTTACCTACGGGAAATAGGGGAAATATAGGGGTTTTTCAACAGAGTCTTGGCTGAAGCAATCTGACATTTTAGCTTTTTAAAGCCAGTTAATATCTGACATTGTTAGAATAGTTGTATAACAGTCTCATCCAATCAACCTCTCCTGCTGAAAAAGGTTGAGGAAAAACATTATGGCTACTAACATCCTTGACAATATTGACCTGCGGACATTGGGGGAACTCCTTCAACAAGCACGTAAGAAGTGTGGCATCACTCAGGCTGATGCAGCTAAGGTCATCGATTCTGCACGTACTACGATGATTGCTATCGAAAAAGGAGAACGCCGGCTCAAGCCTAATGAACTGATTAAACTTGCTCGTGCTTACGGATGTTCCGTTAGTGACTTTGTTCGGCCACGTCCAGTGGTGCAATCTTTTGAGGTACAGTTTAGAGCAGTTTATCAGCGCAGTGAGGAAGAAGAAGCAGAAATTAAACCTTTCATCCTGCAATTAGAGCAACTTTGTCAGAATTACCTGGAACTTGAGAAGATTATGGACGCGCCATTGCCGCAAAACTATCCTCTGGAGTATCAGGTCAAAAATATGCCGATTAAATCGGCTGCGGAAAGTCTAGCAATTGCAGAGCGTCAACGCTTGGGTTTGGGGGATGCGCCTATTCCCAAACTTCGAGATATTCTTGAACAAGATGTGGGTTTACGTATCTTCTATTTGAAGATGCCACAAAAATACTCAGAAGTTTACAGCTATAACGAACAAGTTGGTGGCTGTATGGCTATCAATGCTAATCACTTAGAGGAGCGGCGACGTTGGTCAATGGCGCATGGATACCTGCATTTTTTAGCACATCGGCAAAAACCTGAGTTTCACTTTGATGCTCAGTATCAAAGAATGCCAGAAAGTGAGCAATTAGCGGAAACTTTCCCCAAATATTTTCTGATGCCTACCAGTGGATTGCTTAAGCGGTTCAATGATATGTATTGCACACATGGCAAATTCACTCCGACTAATCTATTTACACTCGCCCATTATTACGGTGTTTCTGTAGAAGCACTTGTTTATCGGCTTGAGGAAATAGAACTTCTGCCTACAGGAACTTGGGAGAAATTACGAGATAGAGGTTTGAAAGTCAGAAAAGTACAACAGGAACTTGGCTTAGAGAAAATCCCCCAAAGGATTGATATGATGCCACTCCACTATCAACATTTAGCAATTGAGGCATTAGACCAAGGTTTGATTACTGAAGGGCGTTTTGCTGATTTCCTCTGTGTTGACCGTTTAGAAGCTCGCCGCATCGCACAAGCATTACGGGAATATTCAAGCGGAATGATGGAAGAAGCGACTGATTTTGATTTGCGTCAAATGCAGACTGATAGGGAGTGAGGGTAATGTATGCAGGTTAATCATTCCCACATTCTTCTTGATGCTTGCTGTGTTCTCAATTTTTGTGCGTCGGGTAATTTTTTGGGAATTTTGAAATCTATTTCGGCTGAGGTTGTAGTCACTACAGTGGTTCAGGAGTATGAGTTAAAAACACTCCAACGCCTCAAGCAAGAAGAGAACGAGGGAGCAATCCAGTTTGAGGAAGCGATTGAGCAAGGTTTACTCATAGTTGTAGATTTTGAGTCAGAACAAGAGGAAGAATCTTATGTAAACTATGCTGCTATTCTTGGTGATGATGGTGAATCTGCTACTTGTGCTATCGCTGTTCATCGTCAATGGGCGATCGCCACTGATGACAGACGAGCGATCGCATTTATCGAAAAATTGGGTTGAAAACCCCGTCCTTATAGGACGGCTTTTGGTAGAATAGGGGATGTGGAAGGGTAATTAACCACTTAAAAAACCCTATTGCTACCTAACACGTAGACGCTGCACCTTGACAACTGAATCTAGGGGGTTCTACTTCGTAGTTCTAGTATCACCTGGAAGTAGGTAAAAGATTCACAGGTACTAGACGAACAGCATTGAACTGCAAACAAATTTTGCACTTTGTGCAACTATGGTCGGGCAGACCAAAAGTTAACGCTTGGGGAGAGAACCACCTCTGGCTTAGATACCGCAAGGAGTCTAGGCTAAGTGGACTCGTTGAACCAAGAATCCTCATGCCTTTAGGCTGAGGAGTGTCAAACAAAAAGAAGCTCCCTATCTTCAGATTCTATCGACACCAGAAATAATCAAGCATTGGTCAGAAGCAGCAGGTCTTGATTTGTCTGAACTAAGTAATGTACTCAACACAATTCGTCTCAAAGGTCGCTATTTACCAGCTAAAAATCATCCTCTGCGAAGTTGGTGGGAAGCAGCGTTAAAATGATGTTGTAGATTAAAATCAAATTAACATAACTTTAAATCCCTACAGCTTTATCGAAACGCAACATTTCTAGACTTCTGTCGCCATACACCCCCTCAATTTGCTGCTGACAGCATTCTATGGCAAAATCATTGATTTCTTCTGGCTCAATCCCATACATATCCTGAAATACCTCAGTTTCTACACGACAGAATCGGGGACGCTGGGAGTAGATGCGGCATTCTCGTGTGATATGGTCAAAGTTAATGCACCAGCCGCCTTCACCTACCATGCTCAAGTAAAGTTCTAATTCTTCAGGTGTAAGATAATCTTCTATTTCAGGACGCTCGGCTGGGTCAAGATTACAGCACGCTCCACATTGTTTTACACATTGCCATGTTGCCATTTTATGTTTTTTCCTATACTTTTATTAAGTAAATTAAATATCACTGGCGATCGCCAGATATGATTAATTGCGGGTATTGCAACTGAGTAATTAAATTTTTTCAGCCAATTGGGAGGAATTAGAGAACAATGTTTGACGCTATAGCTAACATTAATTGGGAAGTGATTTTCCAGCTAGTCTCTGTTGCATTAATCATCATTGCTGGGCCGGTTGTAATTTTTGTCTTGGCATTCCGCAACGGCAACCTTTAGAAGTGCTGAGTGCTGAGTTTTGGGAACATAGTGAAAATCAAAGCTTGGACTCATAGCTCGGTACTCATACCTGATAAGGCTTGGAGAGCCGTTTGAATAATACGGTCATATGGGGGTAAGGATAGGTCAACTTCTAGGGCATCTTCACGACTATTACCTAGTAAACCGATTTTACTCCCTGGCTGCATCATTAACACTTTGCCTTCAGAGTTTTTGATTCTTAACTCTGGAGGCGAAATATTTTGATAGATACCACAGGTATATTGACGCTGCTGGTAATTGAAGGTGGTTCTTAAGGGTTTAGGGTTAGGTGTATAAAATAGGCGAAATTGGGGAACTGGTGATTGGTTTGATTCCTCTTGTAATTCACCTTTGGGGAGTCTGACACCTATCAATTCCATTTCCAGAGTAGTTTTGCCATTAAAATTATTTTCTCGCAATTTGTAAGCAATATCTAATTGCCGTGGCAGAGGATAATAATCGCGCCACCGCCAGGCGATCGCCTTAATTACGTATTCCTGCTGACTAATATTTTGGCTAAAGGTAATTTTTATGTGACCTTTACCGACAATTTTTTGCTCGACAACTTTCACGTTAGATGTCCAAAATACTGGGTCGGGGTTATCAATACCGCAGGGATGGAGAGCATCTAACTGTTGGTAAAGTTCTTGGTTGATTTGATGAAAATTAGCCTCAGCATCGATTTGCAGTAACGGCTTGAGGTGTTGGGGTTCTAGACATTGGTTGGCGAACTCACATAAGCGCGATCGCAATTCTTGTAAGTTGTCTGCTGGGAAAGAAAATCCACCGGCTGCTTTGTGACCGCCGAATTTACCCAGCAAATCGTGACAATATTCCAAGGCTTCAAACACATGAAACTCAGGAATCCCTCTCGCTGAACCGCGAATTTGTGCGTCATTTTCATAAGTACCGATGAACACGGGTACGCCGTAACGTTCCACCAAACGGGAAGCGACAATACCAATTACACCATGATGCCAATCAGGTTGAACAACTACTAAAACCCGGTCTTGTTGTAGAGATGTGATAAATTGAGCCTCTACAAATGCGATCGCTTCTTGTTCAATTTGTTCGCATAATTGTTGACGGGTGGTATTTACTTGTTCACACTGGATGGCTCGCGCCAGTGCTATCTCCATATCATCCGTAGTCAGTAATTCAATCACCGTCTGCGGATCACCAATGCGACCAATGGCGTTAATTCGGGGGCCGAGACGGAAGCCAATGTCTTCTGGTTTGAGGGTTTTGGGATTGTTGACTGTTGACTGTTGACTGTTGGCTGGCGAAGACAATTTCTCCCCAGATCCTTGAGCTTGTACCCCTGCAACTTGAATCAAAGCCTGTACCCCTGGTAATTGGGATTTAGGTAACAGCTTTAAGCCGCGTTTTACCCAGCGACGATTGACACCAGTTAAGGGTGCTAAATCTGCGATCGTTCCGAGGGTGAATAGTGCTAGCATCGGCTGAATTAAGCCTTTAGTGTTCCCTAGCTGCTGTGCTAAAGATACCGCCAAAATATAAGCCACACCCACACCAGCCACACCTCGATATGGTGAAGATTCGGCGATGAGTTTGGGGTTGAGGATGGCGTTAGCTGGGGGTAATTTTTGGGGAATGTCGTGGTGGTCGGTAATAATGACCTTTAAACCCAGTTCTCTAGCTCTAGCAATGGGTTCAAAAGCAGAAATCCCATTATCTACAGTCAGAATTAACTCCACACCTTCACTCTTGAACTCTTCGACAATTCTTTGATTAATCCCATAGCCTTCGTGCATCCGGCTGGGAATAGCATAATCTACCTGTGCGCCTAAACTGCGGAGACTACGCCACAATAAAGCCGTGCTAGTCATCCCATCAGCATCATAATCACCACAGATAGCAATTTTAGTTTGATTGGCGATCGCATCTTGCAATAATTCCACACTCAACGCCAAATCTGGAAATTCTACTAGCGGTGACGGTAAGTTGAGTGATTCGGGGTTTAAAAAAGCTTGTGCTTGTTCTGGGGTTTCAATACCGCGATTAATCAGCAACTGGCTGATAATTGGTGATAAATTCGTCGCCAATGCCAACTTTTCAGCCAATTCTGGTTGCTGTAGGTAAATGTACCAGCGTTGATCGGGTAAACGCCTGGAAGGTTGGGAGGTGTCTGGGACAAGTCTATCTAGCACTGTGAGAATTATGAGTGGGAAATTAAATATTATTGCTCAACTCATCACTCATAACACTTTATGTTCACTATTAGAAAACATTTACCCGACCATCATTGAGAATATAGAGAGAGCGATCGCCTGGATAACGCCAAGTAGGACGAATCTCTACGCGTAATGTGGCAAAATTTGGTTTAGAAATAACTGCTTGTAGAGGTGATCCTGTCTTATCCCAAAACACAAGGGAAAGATTCGGTTGTTTTCCGTCTTCCTGAGCAAATTGTAATTTCTGTCCGGGTTGTAGAGGAATAGCGCGAGAACCTTGGATTTTTTCTAATTCTATTAACTTAGAAGTATTATTAATTACTTCTAAGCGGATACGTTGACCAGGTGTAAACTGAAGGGGGCGAGAACCACAATTAGAAGCACAAGTCCCGGCTAAACTCGTGTGAGAATGATCTATGAATGCTACTAACAGAGTAGCTGCGGCTAATACAACTGGCAATTTTTTAAACATAAGCCATTGGATAAATACTTATGCCACATAGTAGCCTACAGAGATATTATCCAGCCTCAGCAAATCTTAGGTATTGGCGACTGGGGACTAGTACCGCCGTGAGGTCAACCAATTTTAGATTTTGGATTTTAGTAGAGGCGGGTTCACAGATATCCTCAATTATTCACGATGATTCGGGTAAACCCGCCCCTACTGCACTCCTAACTCTTGTGGGGTGGGCATCTTTCCCACCCTAGTTATGCAAATTAAATGTCCAATAGCTTACCATTCTACAACTTTAGTTAAATACGCGAGTAACGTTTATTTAACCTTAACAGTCTCAGCCAGCGTAACCAAACTTGTGCAGGTTGTTCAAAAAAGGTAAAGATATCGCCAAAACCTAGATTTGTTTTTTGGTGATGTAACCAGTGTCTTTCAGGAGTGGTGATAAACAAAATTTGACACAAAAAATTGATGAGTTTTGGAGTTTGCCAACCTAAGACACTAATATGTCTCCACCACACATGAAATTGACCAAATAATAAACCCACAATTACCCCAATGGGAGAGAAAGACCACAAAATTACAGCTACTAATATATATGGTAAAGCTCCCAAAATACCATCTAAAAGCACCTGAAGATTTAATGTCAAAATTGCATAGTGACGAAAATCTTTCTTCCATGAGTGGTGTGTTTTCAGGTGGAGGCTACCAAAAACGTGTTCAGGTACATGGTAAACAAATGTTGATAAAAAATCACCAAAAAACAATAACAGCCAGGCAATAGCGACAGCCTCAAGCATTTGTAATCCTCAATTTCAGTAATAAAACACCACAAAAAAAGACCTTGCTCAATGCAGATACTGAGCTTCACGAATGATTTAGAATTGCGATAGCTTAATTTGGCTCAATGTAAAAGTAACTGAGAAAATGCAGTTTCATGAATCTACAATCCTCAATGCAGGGAATAGTAACTTTTGTGAGCCTCTGATTTTGCTTCTAACTTTGCTCTGATGAAATTTGTACATCTAAAAACTGTTACACTTAACCTAATATGTTTTTGTTCCTACCCAATTTTCTGACGAAGCGATACACTATAAGCAAAGAATTAGTTAAAAATAGTACAAATTTAGGTTAAGATCATCCCCAAACCATCATGTAAGTAGAACGGCGTAAATAATTAAAGGTTTGTAGTAAGGACTAAAGTCCTTACTACGAAATCAATCTTATTTTTTAACATTACTTAATATAATTTGGGTTTTTTCAAGTCTTTCTACTTAGAGATGCGATAAAAAATATATTCAAAAAAAACAGATAAACACAATTTATGATTTGTGTTTATCTGTTTTTTCAATTTACCAAATATATAGATGATGGGTTGCACTACTATTTACCAACTTTCAGCAGAACCCTTTTTGTAAGGCTCACCCGTAAAAGGTTGTACGCCAGTATTAGGATAAGCATCATCAGTAGGGCCAAAGATCCTCATTGCCGCTTCAGAAAATATACTGAGTAATGCTAGCAATTATTTTGGAAATAGCCATAATATTTAGACTCCTTTTTGAGTCAAATTTATCTTGGTTTATTTACTTTAATACTGATAAATTTATCTAGCTTGCTTTTCTCAATATATTGACAATATTTGAAATACTTTGTCAGGTAAGTTTGCAATACTTAATTTGATCAAAACTTTATTACTTTCTATGTCTATTCTAATCGAAAATCTCAAGTTAATAGCAATGCTGTAATGAAAGTTAGACCTCCGAATTGTTTGATAAGTCGGGGCTTTTTGCTGTCATTTTTGTTTATATTTATCCACGCAATTATCAAGTTTTGATGAAATTAACCATTAAGAAAAGTTAATTAATAGTTTAAAAGAGTATTCAAAGCCATGCAAACAGTGCATTATCGTTATTTTGAACCTCATACTTTTTGTGCTTGACATTATTTATGGTAAATTCTACCATAACAAAAAGCACCATTCTTGTAAGGAAGCTCTGGTATGTCACCTTTCCCAGTCTGGGATAGCCACCAGAAACCAAAATTAGATATCTCTGCGGCAGATTACAGCCTGCTGACCGACCTTTACCAGTTAACAATGACAGCTTGTTACACGGGTGAAGGGGTGGAACAACGGCGGGCTAGCTTTGAGTTATTCGTCAGGCGATCGCCTGAAGGTTTTGGTTATTTAATTGCGATGGGTTTGGCTCAAGCATTGGAATACTTAGAAAATCTGCGCTTTAGCCCCGAACAGATAGCGGCATTACAGGCAACAGGGATTTTTGCCCAAGCGAATCAACAATTTTGGTCATTACTGGCTGAGGGACGATTTACTGGGGATGTGTGGGCAGTACCAGAAGGGACGGCTGTCTTTCCCAACGAACCATTTTTACGCGTAGAAGCCCCCCTCTGGCAAGCGCAATTAGTCGAAACCTATCTATTAAATACACTTAACTACCAAACTCTGATAGCCACCAGGGCGGCACGTCTGCGGGATGTTGCAGGTGAGACAGCCCGACTTTTGGAATTTGGCACAAGACGGGCATTTAGTCCCCAAGCCTCATTATGGGCAGCACGGGCAGCTTTAGCTGGGGGTTTAGATTCTACTTCTAATGTGTTAGCCGCACTACAACTAGGTGAAAGGCCTAGTGGTACGATGGCTCACGCCTTGGTTATGGCGTTATCAGCGATGGAAGGCAGTGAAGAACAAGCCTTTACAGCATTCCACCGCTATTTTCCCGGTGCGCCATTGTTGATTGATACATACGATACTGTGGCGGCGGCAAAAAAATTAGCCGCAAAAGTCAATGCAGGAGAGATGGAATTAACAGGGGTGAGGTTAGATTCTGGAGATTTGGTGACATTATCACAACAAGTGCGATCGCTTCTTCCTGGGGTGACAATTTTTGCTAGCGGCGACTTAGACGAGTGGGAAATTGCCAGACTCAAAGCCGCCGGTGCAGAAATTGATGGCTATGGACTAGGTACGAAACTAGTTACAGGTTCACCAGTGAACGGGGTTTATAAACTCGTAGAAATTGACGGTATCCCTGTAATGAAAAAGTCCAGTGGTAAAGTCACGTATCCAGGACGCAAGCAAATTTTTCGGTCATTTGCGGGAAGTCAAGTCAAAGCAGACAGATTGGGATTAATGACAGACACTCCCCTGGACACAGAAAAACCATTATTGGAATTAGTGGTCAAAGAAGGTCAAAGACTGCAACCACCAGAAACCTTAGCCGCAATTCGCCAACGTACAACCGCTTCGGTAGCAAGTCTACCAGAAAAAACCAGACAACTAGAGCATCCTATTGCCTTAACCGTGGAAATTTCTCCCACGTTGTCGGAGTTGATTAGGGGTATAGGGGTGTAAGGGTGTGGGGGTGTAGGGGGGAAAAGCTAATGACTAATAACTATTGACTATTAAACATGAAAAAAATTGCTTTATTTGGTACTAGTGCCGATCCGCCAACAGCAGGACATCAAAAGATTCTGCGGTGGTTGTCTGAGCGTTATGATTGGGTAGCGGTGTGGGCGGCTGATAATCCTTTCAAATCTCATCAAACACTTTTAGCACATCGGGCGGCGATGTTGCGGTTGTTGATTACAGATATAGAAGCACCCAGGCAAAATATTGCTTTAGAACAGGAGTTAAGTAGCTTTAGAACCTTGGAAACATTGGATAAAGCGAAATCACTTTGGGGTGAGGACACCCAATTCACCTTGGTGATTGGTTCAGATTTATTACATCAGCTACCGCGCTGGTATCGAGTTGAAGAATTATTACAGCAAGTGCAACTGTTGATTGTGCCACGACCGGGATATGAGATAGATGAGTCTAGCTTAGAAGCCGTGGAAGCAGTGGGAGGAAAAATTGCGATCGCCGGTTTAACTGGTTTAGATATATCCTCCACAGCATATCGTGAACACGGAAACACCGAAGCCCTCATTCCCCCTATCGCTGCTTATATTAATCAACAGCATTTGTACAAATGCCCGGACGCAACCACAAAACAATTTCAACTTCGTTAAATCAACAACCTTTGGCCGATTTCAAAGTTGGTGTTGATAATGTAATTTTTTCTGTAGATACTGTACAGAATCGCCTCTTAGTTCTCTTAGTAATGCGACAGCAAGAGCCATTTTTAAATTATTGGAGTCTTCCCGGTACTTTAGTACGTCAAGGAGAATCTCTAGAAGATGCAGCTTATCGCATTATGTCCGAAAAAATTAGGGTAAATAATCTTTATTTAGAACAGTTGTATACCTTTGGCGGGCCGGAACGCGACCCAAGGGAAGCAACTGGTAGTTATGGCGTGCGTTATTTATCAGTTAGTTATTTTGCCCTTGTCAGATTTGAAGAAGCAGAATTAATTGCTGATGGCGTAACTGGTATTGCTTGGTATCCAGTCAAGCAAGTGCCAAAATTATCTTTTGATCATAATGAAATTTTGGCTTATGGTCATAGAAGGTTACGTAATAAATTAGAGTACAGTCCGGTAGCCTTTGAAGTATTACCGGAAATGTTTACTTTGAATGATTTATATCAGTTATATACCACAGTTTTAGGGGATAATTTCGCGGATTATTCTAATTTTCGAGCGCGTCTCCTCAAGTTAGGCTTCTTATCTGATACAGGCATCAAAGTATCACGCGGCGCAGGTCGTCCAGCCAGTTTATACAAATTTGATGCTGAAGCCTTTGCACCCTTTAAGGACAAACCTTTGGTGTTTATTTGAGGGTGTAGGGGTGTAAGGGTATAGGGGTGTAGGGGAAGTAGAAAACAAACCAATGCCCAATTCTCAATTTCCAATTCCCTAATAACTAAAATATGAAAATTGCGATCGCTCAACTTAATCCTATAATTGGTGACTTGTCTGGTAATGCTCAGAAAATTCTGGAGGTGGCACAGCAGGCTGTAAAAGAAGGGGCGCGGCTGTTGTTAACTCCTGAACTTTCTTTATGTGGCTATCCACCTAGGGATTTATTATTAAATCCTAGTTTTGTGGAAGCTATGAGTATTAATTTGCAGCAATTAGCCAGGGATTTACCAGCTAATTTAGCTGTCTTAGTTGGGACTGTCGAACAAAATTATCAAGCCCATATCACAGGCGGTAAAACTTTATATAACAGTATTGCTTTATTAGAAAATGGTAGAGTCAAGCAATTTTTTCATAAGCGACTATTGCCAACTTACGACGTATTTGATGAAAATCGTTACTTTGAACCAGGACTGCAAGCTAATTATTTCACCCTAGATAATATTGATATCGGCGTAACAATTTGCGAAGATTTATGGAATGATGAGGAATTTTGGGGTAAACGGCATTATGCAGCTAATCCGATAGCTGACTTATCAATTTTGGGTGTGGATTTAATTGTCAATTTATCTGCTTCACCTTACACAGTGGGTAAGCAACGCAGTCGTGAGGAAATGCTCAAACATAGTGCGGTGCGTTTCCAACAACCGATAATTTATACTAACCAAGTTGGCGGTAATGACGATTTAATTTTTGATGGTTGTAGCTTTGCTTTGAATCGTCAAGGTGAAGTGATATGTCGCGCCAGTGGTTTTACTACCGATTTAGTCACAGTAGAATTTGACACAACGCAATGGGATTTACAATTAGCTTCTGTTGTCCCAGCATACACCTCAGAAGACGAAGAAATTTGGCAAGCCTTAGTTTTGGGAGTGCGAGATTATGCCCAAAAGTGCCGTTTTTCTAAAGTTATCTTAGGGTTAAGCGGCGGGATAGATTCTTCAATAGTAGCAGCGATCGCCACCGCAGCCCTAGGTAAAGAAAATGTCTTGGGTGTACTGATGCCCTCCCCCTACAGTTCCGAACATTCCATCAGCGACGCTTTAGCATTAGCTAAGAATTTGGGAATACAAACCCAAACCATACCCATAGGCGAATTAATGCACAGCTTTGACAACAGTTTGGCTGATTTGTTTGCAGGTACAGAGTTTGGTATTGCCGAAGAAAATATTCAATCCCGGATTCGGGGTAACTTATTAATGGCGATCGCTAATAAATTTGGCTATCTCTTATTATCCACCGGCAACAAGTCAGAAATGGCAGTTGGTTACTGCACTCTCTACGGTGATATGAATGGCGGGTTAGCAGTAATTGCAGACGTTCCCAAAACCCGCGTCTACTCACTGTGCAACTGGCTAAACTACAACAGCGAAATCATTCCCCAAAACGTCATTACCAAAGCACCAAGCGCAGAACTCAAACCCGGACAAGTTGACCAAGACTCCCTACCACCGTACGAAATTTTAGACGATATTCTACAACGCCTAATTAATGAACACCAATCAGTAGCGCAAATCGTCGCCGCCGGCCATGATTCTACAATCGTCGAAAGAATCATCCAAATGCTAGCAAGGGCAGAATTTAAACGCCGACAAGCACCCCCAGGACTCAAAATCACCGACCGCGCCTTTGGTACAGGCTGGCGAATGCCAATTGCGAGTAACTGGAGTGCGATTAAAAACACCTATCCCGCTAAAACAGTTACTACTTCTACCGTATAAACGCATAAACTTTTTAAACAACACTCCGCACGAGTATATACTTATGCGGAGTGTTGTTTTGCCGTTCTTTTTACAGCTAGCTTGCGTATATACGGTAGCGTAATACAACAGAGGCAGGGAAATTTAATATTTACAGCGCATCTCTTCACGGAAAATTTATATTGAATGTGTCCTAGAAAACGTTCGTGTTGAACAATTTAATGATTTATTTATATTTGCCTCAAGCGTGTCTCTTCACGAAAGATTCATATTAAATGTGTCCTAGAAAACATTTTTAAAAAAATTAATGATTTATTTATATTTATGTAAAACATTTTGTCTAGAGTCAAATCCAGGCGCATATTCAACGGAAAAAAATAAATTATATGGCTACATCTCTTCAATTATTGACCAATAAAAACCTTGAGACCTTGAGTGATGGATTAGTTTCTGGCAAGGTAAATGCAGCTGATTTAGTCAAATCGTTGAGTAAATCAAATGTTGTTAAAGAAATTCGCTCGGCTAACCCACCTGCTGAAGTTATTGCAACTACTAGCGGTGAAGCAAGTAAATTGGTTGCTAAGTTTGCTCCTGTCGAATTTAAGAACTTCTTGAGTGTCGCTAATCAGTTAAGTCCCTCAACTGACGTACTTTTAACTTCCTCTAAGAGGGTAGCTGCTACTCCCATCTTTCCCATCTTTCCCAAGCCGATTCATGTCATTTTGGGAACACCTGATGATGACGTTTTGATTGGTAAAGACACCCATGATTACATTTTTGGTTTTGCTGGTGATGATATTCTGCTTGGAGAAGGCGGGAAGGACTTCCTCTTTGGTGGCACAGGCGATGATATCCTGATTGGTGGAGAAGGTAATGATGTTCTGTTTGGTGAAGACGGAGATGATATTCTGATTAATGATGTAGGCAGTGATATCCTCATCGGTGGTGCTGGTAATGATTACTTTTTTGTTTTAGATCCAAATGGCAGCAGTGTGCTGAATGGTGGAAGTGGGTTTGACACGGCTGACTACACTTTCGTAGATCAGGCAATTACCCTCAAAGCTACTGGCATCGTCACAAAAGGAGTCGGGTTTGGTACAGACCAACTAGTACAAGTCGAAAACATTATTGCCACTTCATCACTTAACGACTGGATTGATGCGTCTGATGCAACTAGCCCAACTTCAGTAACTGTTGATTTATCAGCTAATTCCCTGATTGTAAATAATGTTCCTGGTCTGGGAACAGCCAACTTCACAGTCAACGAATTTGAGAACGTCAGAGGTACAGCTCAAAACGACAAAATTACTGGCAACAGTGCTAACAACATTATCAATGCTGGTGCAGGCGATGATATTTTGGTTGGTAGCAAGGGCAATGATATCCTCAATGGTGAAGCGGGTAATGACACAGCAGACTATAGTAATCTAGGGCAAACTATCGTTCTTGGCCCTACAGGTACTGTTACGAAAGCAGGTGGATTTTTTGGTACTGACCAATTGAACTCCATTGAAACCATCACCGCTTCTAACTTGTTGGGTGATACCATCGATGCTTCCACTGCAACAGGTATGACTAGCATTACCGCTAATCTCGCTATCAATAATTTGATTGTGAATAATGTGCCTGGTTTGGGAACACTCAACTTGACTGTCAACAACTTTGAGAATGTCACAGGTACAGCTCAAGACGACATTATTATCGGCAATGCTAGCAACAATACTCTCATTGGTGGTGCTGGTAATGATTTCTTATCGGGTGGTGCTGGTAATGATAATCTAATTGGTGGTATCGGTGTTGATGTCTTAGTTGGTGGTGCTGGTAGCGATCGCTTTACCTTCTTAAATCCTAGTGAGGGTGTAGATATTATCGTTGATTTTGTTTCTAACTTCGATAAAATCGCGGTTTCTGCTGCTGGTTTTGGTGGTGGTTTGGCTCAAGGTGCGCTTTTAGGTACTCAGTTTGTTCTAGGTGCTGCTGCAACAAATGCTAATCATCGTTTCATTTATAGCAATGCCATAGGCGCATTATTCTTTGATATTGATGGTAATGGCGCAGCAGCACAACAACAGATTGCTAGCATCTCTTCTTTCCCCGCGCTGACATCTAATGACATCCTCGTCACAGCTTAAGGAATTGTGACCAAATAGGCTAAAACTAAATCCTGATTTAATACCGTAACTAGAAAAGGCAGGGGAGTTATGAGCAGGGAGTAAGAGGGAGGATTCAATATTTCCCCTACTCCCTCCCCCTTTTTCTCTTGAGAATTTGAATAGCACTTGAATCTGGACTGTCAATCTAAAATCCTGGGATTGGTATTATTCCCCTTTTTCTGGCTTTTTCCCCTCACCTTTCTGATCCTGGACAACTTGAGTAGAATAAACCTCCACATCGCGCTGAATAATATCTTCTACTTGACCCGCAAAGACATTAAAAGCCTCATCATGATTGGTATAGTTACGATAAACCCCTGTTAATTGCGAAAATTGCCAAGCTTGAGTTTTGAGAGATTCAGAAGTCCGGCGATAGTGTCGCCACCGTTCTCCATAGTGAAAAAACTCTTCAATAGCGGCACTCATAGCTACTACTTGACTGATACCAAAAGTTGACCAGAATATAACCTCTTTAGCTTTGACATTACCAGTATTGAAACTAATCAAAGCTGGGAGAATCACCCCGCCCATGATAGTTGTCAGCCTTAAAAAATAATAGCGATCGCGAGCTTGATTAGCTTTACCTTCCATCCAGATTAATTGATCTAACCAGCGCGATCGCAAAAAATGGTTTTGTACTTCCCCTAGATTTAAACTATCAAATAACTGATTAAAATCTTTTTTTAAATAATCTTGATAACTATCTTTTTTTGCCATTCTTTACTCCTAGGTAGAAAGTACACCCTTGATAATCTGAGCTAAATTTTCAAAGTTTTCCTGAAAACTAGATAATTTAATGTAGTGTACTATACCAGACTTAGCTAATTCTATAGCTCTCTCATCAGTAGTTTCTCCATACAATGCACCTGCTAGTATATCTGCGGTTCTACCACTACCAGCCATCACAATCACTAACCTGTCTGCATTCACATTCTGTAAAGCATCCTGAAAAGTAATCTCACCACCATTTATTAGTATGGTTAACGAGGGTCTGCCATGAGCCAACACCGTTGCTAATTGCGCTAACCAAGGAGATTCATCACCCCAATTACTACCAGGAACTAAGAAAAAATGACTATGGTTAGGTTCTAGAGGAGTGGAATCAGCAGGTGGTTCTAAAGAATTAGGTAAAGCAACTTTACTTACAGGTGCTACACCAATCAAAGCAAATTTAGCACCTATCTGGGTACGCGCCTCACCCATCAAGCGCATTACTCCCGCATCAGTACCCCCATCGACAACATAAGCACCCAAATTTTCAGCTACGGGTGCTAAAACTTCTATAAATAATCTTTGGATTTGCAGAAAATCTGATTCACGCATCTTACTTGCACCCCCCACGATGACTAATGTAGGACGTGCTATCTGCAAACCCATTTCCTTTATAGCTTGGGGTAATTCTGTAAGTTGCTGCACATGAACAGCAGATGCTATTTTTCCATTATTAAAGCTAAGTTGCAAAAGTTTCTCCATGACTGTATTTTTGAGGGTTTGTAGTAAGGACTTTAGTCCTGATGTTTTTAAGCACTAAAGTGCTTACTACAAACTTTAATTCCCTCAGTTTCCACTTCTTAGTAAAACAGAATATGGGTGTGGATTAACAGCGACGACTGTGAGAAATTATTCAAGATTTAAATAAACAAGGGATGACGATGCTGCTAACGAATCATTGCATGGATGAGGTCGAGTTTTTGTGTGATGCTTTTGGCTCTAAAAAAACCAGGACACATTGGGATTATGAATGCTGGTAAACTCATTTTTTTCGGCACTTTACAACAGTTGCGTTCGTTTCACGGTGAAGGTTTGGTGATAAAGCAATTAGATATAACCGCAGATGGAGAAGATAGTGCGCGGCGTTGGGAGTATTTATTTTTACCTTCGTTGGTAGAAGCAAACAGCTATCTGAATCAACAGACAGATAAAACAGGAATCATGGTGTGTCCTACTAAGTTTAGAAGATATTTTTGTCGAACTTACTAGACGACAATTAGATGAAATTTCACCCTCCTAACTGCTGCAACATTTCTTCTACTCTAGCTACCCCATCAGAGTCATTGCGTCGCCGATACAAGTCACGCGCTTTTTGCAATAAGTTGCTGGCTTGTTTGGTTTGGCGGCGTTGTTTATACATTGCAGCCATAAATTCGTAGGTTTGAGCATTGTTCCTATCCAGCTTAATAGCTTCCTCAAATGCCCAGTTAGCTGCTGTGTAGTCTCCCATCCGTGATTGGGTGATTCCTAATCCTATATAGGCGTTAAGATTACCTCTGTTGAGTTGTATGGCGCGGCGATAAGCTTCTCTTGCACCCTTAGTATCGCCCATATTACCTTTGATAAAACCCACAGCATAGAGAAAATCACTATTGTTGGGGTCAATGGCGATCGCTCGACGGTATGATGCTAGTGCTGCCTGTAAATTTCCTTGTTGAGCATAGAGGTAGCCAATCCCAGAATGGATTCTAGCATTGCGATTGTCTAGTCCTGCTGCTCTTTGATAAATTGCGATCGCCCCATTATAATCACCTGCGTCTACTAGCCGCTTGCCTTCCTCCAACATTTCCTTTAATTCTGCTCTATTCGCTTGCGCTACCAAGGTCTGAGCCTGAGCCACAGAGGGAATACTCACAGCACCAGATCCCAATAACAAAATCCCAACTATAAGTGATATGCGTTTGTACACAGTAAATTCCCCTAAATTATGGTGAAGTTTTTTCTTGTTCATTAAAACAAAAATTTTACTTTTTGAAAACTGTATTTGTCTACCTTCATAAAATATTAATAAACAGTATATTCCCTAGCCGTACCTAATGCCAAAAATCCAGAGATTATACTGAGGTTGATGATCATTTAGCAGCCGTTAAATATACCGTATGAATTAATTGCAATATTAAAATTTAGTTATTTTTTATAACCATTATTTTATCTATTAAAAATTAAATTTAAAAACCTGTAAGCTTTGCTAAAAAAGTCTTGAGCCTCAATCACCTAATATAATACCACTTGCCCATCCCCTCATGATGTATCGAATCTCTCTATTTATTACTCCCAAATTTCTCATGCTCTCTGAGATATTTTTTAGGTAAGATTCATCCAAATAGCGGAAAGTGATTAAGAACACAGTATGTTACTCTGAAAACACTGTTAGTAAGAATACATAAAGATGAGCCAATAAGCCATCTATGAGGACAAGTTATGATTTTGACTACAACAGATGTGATTCAAGGCGGGGTAATTGAAGCCTATTTAGGTATTGTGACGGCGGAAGTTGTCTATGGTAGTAATTTCCTCCGGGATTTTTTGGCTAGCATTCGGGATGTAATTGGTGGACGTACAGGTAGCTACGAACGTCTATTTGAACAAGGACAAAAGAAAGCCATAGAAGAGTTAGAACAACGAGCATTGCGTTTAGGTGCTAATGCTGTTATCGGTATTGAAATTGACACTGGTACTATTAATGTTGATCAGTCAGGGGTTTTGTTGCTGATTACGGCTACAGGTACGGCGGTGAAATTGCGTTAGGAACTTCCAAAGAATAAATTATCCTATTTTGTGGGATGGGCTTCCTGCCCATCCTTGATTATTTAGTTATTACAAAAAATGAATTTAATTTATTTACTAAAAACACTATAAAAAGTAAAATTCGAGGATAACAAATAAAATTAAAGTTGCTAAATAGACATATTCATTACAACTATAGATAGAGTTAATAACTCTTTCTGCTGATAGATATTAAAATCTCAGATTCGTCATTTAATTCTAACGTAAGCATAAAAATAACTAACCTAAGAGAACTTTGCTAAATAAATATAGCAAGGGAGAAAGTAGATTATGTCATACATAAATCGAGTAGGTGACGATGTTGTTCAGCCTGAACCTGCGGTGGTGGCTGGTAGAGTAGGTGAGTATCATGACCGTGTGCGCTGGGGGCCAATAATTTCTGGCGTATTAGTTGCTTTAGCTACACAGTTAATTTTGAGTTCTTTCTTTGCAGCCATTGGAGCAGGAACAATTGCCGGCTCAGGTGCGCCTAGAACTATTACACCTGATGTTGCAGGTAATGTGGGGATTTGGTCAACCGTTGCTTTGTTAATTTCCCTATTTATCGGGGGTTGGGTGACAACTCGCGCTTGTGGCCCCATGAACCGTAATACAGCTCTCCTGAACGGCGCAATTCTCTGGGCGACTACTTTAGCACTGAGTTCCTGGCTATTAGCAACTGGGGTAACGGGTGCTTTTGGCGTTGCGGCTAGCAATGCTGGGGCGGTTATCAACCAAGTACAACAACCAGGAGGCGTTGCTATACCGCAAAACATACCTCAGTTAACCCCTGAACAAGCTCGTGATGTTGCTGCTTCTACTTCTAGGGCTTTATGGTGGTTTGTACTGGGTTCTTTGTTAGGTTTAGCTGCTGCTTTGATAGGTGCAACTGTTGGAGTTCGTAGCCCTCGAACCAACGGCTACCACAATAGTTGAACCAATTCGCAACGATGCTCCCGCCCCGCTACGCTAACGCAATGGACTAACGTCCCGCTCTGCTCTAAGAGGGTGTTTGAAAAGTCCCCTTTTATGTCATGCTGACGAAGGAATGTCATGCTGACGAAGGAAGCATCTCAGTATAACGGTGAAAACGCGGATTCTTCCTTCCGCAAAGCTCCACTCAGAATGACAAATGATACCTGACAAAACTTTTCAAACAGCCTCTAAGCGCAGCTATGCCGCAGGCTTTACGCAATTCGCTTTTTCCGTGTTGTGATGGGGATTTAGACCCCTACATTTTGTTCACAACTACAAACATACAAAAAAAATAAAAATTTCATACTCGTTACTGGTTTGAACCTGGTAGCGAGTTTTTCTTAGATCAAAACTAGTACAGGTTACTGCCAAATTTAAAATTATTTACCACTTCAAATAAGCAGTTTCTATTCCTTCCTCTCTGCGAATTTTACCGTCTTTTTCAAACCAATCAATTAATTGTTGTGTTGTTAAATCTTCAATAGCAACACCATACTCTTGAGCGATGTGTTTTAAAAGTTTCAGTGAGGAAATTGTTAATCTTGCCAGAAATTTTTCGGGTGAAGATAAAAGGGCTGCGTCTACTTTGGCTGATTCTTCTAAAGTGAGGAATTGAGTTGATGATTGTTGTGGGGGAAAATCCATAACTTGAAATTAAATGTATATCAAAAGTTAGTTTTGGGTAATATTAGCCCCTAATTGGTAAAATCCTTTACCAATTGGCTATGATTCATGACCTAAACTGAATATGACAAGCAATTTACCTATTTGATTTTTATTTGCGGGCTTGGACTAGATAGCCGCAACGATGTTCGCCGTTGATTAGCCAATGGGTACGCTCAACTGTACAGTCTGGGAGAATAGCCGCAAACATTTCTAGTTCATGTCCGCACACGCTGGGGAATGACTCAGCCACGTTAGAGATTGCACAATTATGTTCTATGAAGATAAACCGTTCCTCTTCTATTGAGTCAGGGGAATCTACAGGGTGATATTCCGCCATGAAACCTTCAGCTTTTCGCAGTTCGACTAAATTCGCTACCCGTTCTTGGAGTGAACCATTACCGACGCGATCGCAATATTCTTGGGCTTTGCGTTCCCACTGTTTCTGTAAAATGGACTTGAATTGCTCGTGTCCCATTGTTTCGGCTAAGGTGTCAAGCAGGGAAACGGCAAAATCACCGTGGCGATCGCTAGCTGATTTGTGCAGGCGATCGCGTCCTTGACGACTTAATTGATAAATGTGTTGTGGTCGCCCCATCCCAGCTTGTACAGTGGTTGAGTAGACAATTAACTCTTCCGCCTCCAAATCTTTGAGATGACGACGAATCGCTTGGGGGCTGACATCTAACATTTCTGCCAGATCAAAGGCCGTCGCCTGGGAGTGTTTTAGGAGATACTCTAGGATCTCTTGCTTAGTTGAGGACTGCTGAGTAGTCGCCATCTTTAGTCCAAAAAAATTTTTTGAGAAAATTTGACTTTGACAACATTGTTGTTGTTAATCTAGCGTACAATGTAAATACGTTAAACAACAACCATGTTGTTTTAGTCTATATTCTTATTGTAACAACCGTCTAACCACACGGTTAGACGAGATGGGAAGCGAGCCAACCCTAAGCCGTCTCCCATCCTTAAAGAGAACCACTACCTGAACATAAGAGACCACTAGCGATGAGTGCTACTGTCAAAACCTTAGTCAACCAACCCTACAAGTACGGCTTTGTCACTGATATAGAAGCCGACACGATTCCGCGTGGACTAAACGAGGATGTTGTCCGCATGATCTCCGCGAAGAAGAATGAACCGGAATTCATGCTGGAGTTTCGTCTCAGAGCTTACCGCCAGTGGCTAAAAATGACCGAGCCAACTTGGCCAAGCGTCACCTATCCACCTATCGACTATCAGAATATTATCTATTATTCTGCACCAAAAAAGCAGAAAGCAAAACTCAACAGCTTAGATGAAGTAGATCCTACCCTCTTAGAAACCTTCGAGAAGTTAGGCATTTCCTTATCTGAACAGAAACGTCTCGCCAACGTTGCGGTAGATGCGATTTTTGATAGTGTTTCCGTCGCCACCACCTTCAAGGAAAAACTCGCCGAAGATGGTGTAATCTTCTGCTCAATTTCCGAAGCACTGCAAGAACACCCAGAATTAATCAAAAAATATCTGGGTAGTGTTGTCCCCATTGCTGATAATTACTTCGCCGCCCTCAATGCGGCGGTTTTTAGTGATGGTTCTTTTGTCTATATTCCTAAAGGCGTAAAATGCCCGATGGAATTGTCTACCTACTTCCGCATCAACTCCGGTGACACGGGACAATTTGAACGGACTTTGATTGTGGCTGAAGAAGGTAGCTACGTTTCCTACTTGGAAGGTTGTACCGCGCCGATGTACGATAGCAACCAACTCCACGCGGCTGTAGTGGAACTCGTCGCCCTCGACAACGCCGAGATTAAATACTCCACCGTTCAAAACTGGTACGCCGGTGATGCTAACGGGAAAGGCGGGATTTATAACTTCGTCACCAAGCGCGGTTTGTGTCAAGGTGTGAACTCCAAAATTTCTTGGACACAAGTTGAAACTGGTTCAGCCATAACTTGGAAATATCCCAGCTGCGTATTAGTGGGTGATAACTCCGTTGGTGAATTCTACTCGGTGGCGTTGACAAACAATATGCAGCAAGCCGACACCGGGACAAAAATGATTCACATCGGTAAGAACACCCGCAGCACAATTATCTCTAAAGGAATCTCCGCAGGTAATTCTAGTAATAGTTACCGGGGTTTGGTGAAAATTAATCCCAAAGCTGACGGGGCGCGTAACTATTCTCAGTGTGACTCGATGTTAATTGGGGATAATGCCCACGCCAATACTTTCCCTTATATTCAAGTGCAGAATAATACTGGGAAGGTGGAACATGAAGCTTCTACTTCCAAAATTGGGGAAGATCAGCTATTTTACTTCGCTCAACGCGGCATTTCGCCGGAAGATGCAATTTCGATGATGATTAGCGGCTTCTGTAAAGATGTCTTTAATCAGCTACCAATGGAATTTGCGGTGGAAGCTGATAAATTATTGAGCCTGAAATTAGAAGGTAGCGTAGGTTAATGTCAAAAGTTTACCTCTGTGTCTTTGTGTCTCTGTGGTGAAAAAATAATTGAACCACAGAGACACAGAGACACAAAGAAAGAAGAGAAGAGAGAGAGAACATGATTGTTGAAAATAGTGCAGTTATTTTGTCGGTGAAGGATTTGACGGCTGAGGTTGATGGTACTCCGATTCTGAAGGGTGTGAATTTGGAAGTTCGGGCTGGTGAGGTTCACGCCATTATGGGGCCGAATGGTTCTGGGAAGAGTACCTTTTCTAAGGTTTTGTCGGGACATCCGGCTTATACTGTGACTGGCGGGGAGATAATTTTTCAAGGGCAAAATTTACTGGAACTAGAACCGGAGGAACGGGCTAGGGCTGGTGTGTTTTTGGCGTTCCAATATCCTTTGGAAATTCCCGGTGTGAGTAATTTGGATTTCTTGCGGGTGGCTTATAATTCTCGTCGCAAGGCTCAAGGTTTGGAAGAGTTAGATGCTTTCGATTTTGATGACTTGATTGAGGAAAGGTTGGATGTGGTGAAGATGAATCCCGCTTTCCTGAATCGTAGTCTGAATGAAGGGTTTTCTGGCGGGGAGAAAAAGCGCAATGAAATTTTGCAGATGGCTTTGCTAGAACCGAAGTTGGCAATTTTGGATGAGACGGATTCGGGCTTAGATATTGATGCGCTGAAAATTGTGGCTAATGGGGTAAATCAACTGACTAACCCGGAAAATGCCACGATTATGATTACTCACTATCAACGGTTACTCGACTATATTATCCCTGACTTTGTACACGTCATGGCACGGGGACAAATTATCACCAGTGGCGGTAAAGAATTAGCTCTGGAATTAGAATCTCGCGGTTATGACTGGCTGTTAGAAGAAACTGCGGTTGAGGTGGGTGTGTAATGTCTAGTAAAGTTTCTCCTAGTTCTATACCTAACTCGGAAGCTGTGAGTTTGACATCTACTCTGTTAGATAGAGATGCTGATTTGGTGGCTTTGTTAAATCAGGTGAGTGCGCCAGTTAGTACAGGGTGGTTACAGGAATTGCGCGAACGTGCAGCTAATTGGGTACGTCATGCAACTATTCCTACTACCCGTGAAGAAGAATGGCGGTTTACTGATTTGTCAGCCTTGCGTCAGGTAACATTCCATCATGTAGAGACTTTACCAGCAAAGTCTCCCGACATCGCGGCGTTAACATTACCGGAAGCGGGTAATAGTCGGTTAGTATTTGTCAATGGTGTTTTTGTGCCGGGTTTATCAGCAGTTGCAGAGTTACCGACTGGTATAGTTGTAGGTAATTTAGCTACTTTACCTGTAACCGAGCAAGAGCGTGTACAACAACATTTAGCCCAAGCTGAGGGAGCATTAGAAGTATTTACAGCCCTCAACACGGCGGGAATATCTGATGTAGCAGTCGTATTGGTGGCAAAAAACGTAGTCGTTGATACACCCATTCATCTGTTATTTATTTCGGTTGCAGGTGAAACTGCGACTATTTCCCAACCCCGATGTTTGGTGGTGGCGGAAAGTGGTTCACAGGTAAATCTAATTGAAGAGTTTGTCGCTAACCCCCAAGGGGAAGAGCAAGTTTACCTCACCAATGCAGTTACGGAAATTGCGATCGCAGACAATGCCCATGTGAGTCATATTAGAATTGAGCAAGAAAGTAAACAGGCTTTTCATATTGGGAAAACTGCCGTTACTCAAGCTCGTTACAGTCGCTATACTTGTCACGCCATCTCATTGGGTGGGAAAATATCACGGCATAACTTAGAGATTTTGCAAACTGGCGAACAAACCGAAACCACCCTCAACGGTTTGACAATGATTGCAGGCAACCAATTAGGAGATACTCACAGTGCGATCGCACTCAATCATCCCTATGGTACAAGCAAGCAATTACATAAATGTATTGTAGGCGATCGCGCTCACGCAGTCTTCAACGGTAAAGTCTTCGTACCCAAACCAGCCCAACTAACCGACGCAGCCCAATTAAACCGTAACTTGCTGCTATCATCAAAAGCCAGAGTTGACACCAAACCCCAACTAGAAATCACCGCCGACAACGTAAAATGCGCTCACGGTGCAACAGTCAGCCAGTTAGAAGATGATGAAATATTCTATCTCCAAAGCCGGGGTATTGATGCCAACGACGCGCGGAAGCTATTAGTTAACGCCTTCGCCACCGAAATCATCAACCAAATCCCAGTCTCATCATTGAGAGACAGATTGTTAAATACAGTCACTAACTTCAAGTCCCTAACTAATAACTAAATAGCTTGTAATTCGTAATTGATAAGTAGTAAAAAAAATTACGAATTACAAATCAAAAACTACGAATTACGAATTACGAATTACGAACTACCAATGACTTACACTCCTACCAGAACCCTAGCTGATAAAGTTCGCGCTGACTTCCCCATATTGCATCAAGAAATCAACGATAAACCCTTGGTTTATTTAGATAATGCAGCGACATCACAAAAACCCCTGTTCGTCTTAAATGCACTCAGGGATTATTACGAACAATATAACTCCAATGTGCATCGGGGAGCGCATACCCTCAGTGCTAAAGCCACCGATGCTTATGAAGGCGCACGGGATAAAATTGCTAAATTTATTAACGCAGCATCTCGCCAAGAAATCGTCTACACCCGCAACGCCAGCGAAGCCATTAACCTCGTAGCTTATAGCTGGGGAATGAACAATTTAAAAGTTGGGGACGAAATTATTCTGTCGGTGATGGAACACCACAGTAATATTGTCCCTTGGCAATTTGTCGCTCAAAAAACTGGTGCAGTTCTCAAATTTGTGGAATTAACACCAGAACAAACCTTGAATTTAGAACAGTTTAAACAACTGATTACTGAAAAAACTAAATTAGTTTCTATAGTTCATGTTTCTAATACACTGGGTTGTATAAATCCAGTCGCAGAGATTGCGAAGATTGCTCACAGATACGGCGCGAAATTCTTAGTTGATGCTTGTCAAAGTGTGCCTCATATGCCTGTCGATGTCCAACAAATCGACTGTGATTGGTTGGTAGCATCTGGACATAAAATGTGTGCGATGACTGGTATAGGTTTTCTGTATGGTAAGTTGGAATTACTAGAAGCAATGCCACCATTTTTTGGCGGTGGTGAAATGATTGCCGAAGTATATTTAGACCATTCCACCTATGCGGAATTACCCCATAAATTTGAAGCGGGTACACCTGCAATTGGGGAAGCGATCGCCCTGGGTGCAGCCATAGATTATCTTACTAATATAGGTATGGATAAAATCCACGCCTACGAAGCTGAATTAACAGCTTATTTGTTCCAAGAATTAGCGAAAATTCCCCAAGTTACAATCTACGGGCCAAAACCCAATGCTCAAGGGGAAGGTAGAGCCGCTTTAGCAGCATTTACCGTTGAAGGTGTCCACGCTAACGACTTATCTACATTATTAGATCAAGAAGGCGTAGCTATTCGTTCTGGACACCACTGCACTCAACCTTTACACCGTCATATGGGTTTACCAGCCACCGCAAGAGTCAGTTTATCTTTCTACAACACCCGCGAGGAAATTGATGTTTTCATCAAAGCACTCAAAGAAACAATTGACTTTTTTGCTGGTATTTTTGGTTAAAAATACCCTAATCGCAAATCACAGATACCCGACTTCTTGAAGAAGTCGGGTATCTTATTTCTCGCAACTAATTTACTGGAGTTGCTAAAATTTCATACAGTGGCTTTTATTTTGACAGAATAAGTATTTTCATATGCTCATACAGTCAACACCTGCCGAACAAAGAACAGTCTTACAAAACGTTAGCTGGGAAACCTTTGAAGCTTTGTTGAGAGACACAGGGGAGGATAGAGGCTCTAGGTTTGCCTATGACTGTGGCACTTTAGAAATTATAACCCCACTTTTTGAACACGAAAACCCTAAAATTCAGTTTGACCGTTTAATATTTGCTCTAGTTGAGGAATTAGACTTAGAAATAAAAAGTGCTGGCTCTACAACTTTAAAACTCCCATTAGCTAAACGAGGTATAGAACCAGATAACTGTTACTACATCCAAAATGAATTTAGAGTGAGGGGTAAAGAAAAATTAAATTTAGAAACAGATCCGCCGCCTGATTTAGCAATTGAAATTGATATTACTAGTAGTTCAGTGAATAAATTTAATATTTACTCAGCGTTAGGTATTGCTGAATTGTGGAGGTATGACGGGCAAAATTTAAAATTTTATCATTTGGTAGAAGGGCAATATATTGAGCATGAATTTAGTCTTGCCTTTCCTATAGTGTCTGTAAATGATATCAGCAAATTTATTCCCCAAAGTAAAAGCATGGGTGAAATTGCTTTGCTCAAATCATTTCGTGTTTGGGTGCGAGAAAATATGAAATAATGAGTTTAATTATTATTTCAGATATCAAATCGGACTGCTATATCAAATTAAACTATCAGGATCTATTCCTAGTTTTCGCAATTCATCTGCTAATCTTTGAGCGCGTTGTTCAGAGGCAATCGCTCTTTCTTCCGGTGACAAATATCTCACACCTTGGACATCATACCAATACAACCAATCCCTTGTAATTCCTTGATAAGTTCCCTGTTCATAACCAACGGCTAAACCTATCTCTGCCAACCAAACAGGATTTCCCGGTTGCAATACATATTCATTATTTATTAATTTATAAACTTCTAAAGGTGGTTTTTTCCGCCGTTGGGGATTGTAAACAACATAATATAAAACCTCCATCTCAGAGTAAAGTTTCTTTTTGTAAATATATTCTCCCCTGCGTCTGTGAGAAACAACCTCTAAAGTCATCATTGGCATGACTTTTTCTTCCCACAGTACATAACTCAGGCGCAAATTCTCATCAAAAACGCGCTCAACTCCCAAGCTTAAAAAACCATCGGGGACGATTGGTGGCTGTTGGGGATCGTAATAAATTCCCATATCAACCCCGAAAAACCAATCCATCCGGGTTGACCATATCCAAGCTAGGATGGCTTTGAGCAAGCTGGGAATTAGATGTTGTAGTTGATTATCTAGAGGTTCATCGTCAGAATCAGGTAGATCCTCGGCGGAGGGTAAGCAGTGTAATGGGTTGTAATTTAGCATGGTAAGAGCGATCGCCAACTCATAATATTCATCATATCGATCCACCATTCGCGTTTTCTTGCGATAATTCCCAAGGGGGACTCTCTCCCACTGGTTCGACAAAGGGGGACAGATGACACTCAAACGAATATTTTTATTCTTTATACTGACACCGATCGCAGTTTTATTTGCGGCTTCATCTCTATTCGGTACTTTGCAAGAACCGCAGTTTCAAACTCGCTTGGAACTCTATCAAACTAATATTGCTCTCCAAGCGCAAGCTTGGCAAGCAGCAGATAGTCAAGATGATAGCTCCCAGGCGATTCGAGAAGCAATCCTTGGGGATCAACCCCTCGAAAGTGCTACGGAGAAATATCAAGAAACTCGTCAATCTGTGCAGACTAATTTGGTAAAAGTTCAAAGCCAACTTGCACAACTGCGTTCTACAGATGCAATTCCTACACCACCTAAACCACTACCAGAAGTACCTCCCACCATCGATACTTCTCGCTCAGACAAGGTAAAGCAGCTAGAGCAGTCCCAACAAAAAATGCAAAAATTTCTAGCTGAATTAGACTTACAGTTGGGAATTTTACAAGCCAAACAAGGAAAGACAGATACAGCAATCAAAACCTGGAGTGAATTAGAACAGCGATTAGCAACCGACAGTCAACAGTCAACCGTTAGCACTAAAGAAACGGCTGCTGTATTAATTGGACTATGGAGTAATCCCCCGCGTCTGTTACCTGATGCTCAACAACAGATTCAAAATAATTTAACAGGTTGGTTTAGTTCTACAGCTTTGGTTCAACTCTATCAACTCCAACAACGCCAAGCAGCTTTATCAGAAGTGCAAGCAGCACAACAAGATGCGGCGAATCAGGCTGTGTTCAAGTTAGCATTTATTGGTACTGTCCCCGCTCTAACCGCCTTGGTGGGAGTGATTTTATTAATTTCCTTAACTGCTCAACGCTTAATTAAGGGGAAAGAGTCATTATTAGCGCGAAATGGTGATCTACTTTGGACAACACCTTGGGATGGGGAAACCATACTACAAGTTTTTGTCGTCGGCTTTTTCTTCATGGGACAGGTTTTTGTTCCTGCTTTACTCTTAACACTCCCAATTCCGCGTCCCGTTGGGGATGTGCGCCTGCAAGCCGTTTATGTGTTAATTAGTTACATATTAGTGGCTGTGGGTGCGCTATTGGTAATGTATTTCTCCATCAAGCGGTTTTTCCCTCTACCAAGACTCTGGTTTAAATTACAACTACGAGATAATTGGTTTTTGTGGGGATTGGGGGGATATTGCGCCGCTTTACCTATAGTTGTCGTTGTTTCCTTGATTAATCAGCAACTATGGCAAGGACAGGGTGGTAGTAACCCTCTATTGCAACTAGCACTAGAAAGCCAAGATTTTGTAGCACTGGGGATATTTTACGTTACAGCTGCGATCGCAGCTCCTCTGTTTGAAGAAGTCCTATTTCGAGGCTTTTTATTACCGTCTTTAACTAAGTATCTACCCGTATGGGGATCAATTCTCGCCAGTGGTTTGTTATTCGCGATCGCGCACCTGAGTTTATCAGAAGTGCTACCATTGACAGCTTTGGGTATCGTCTTAGGAGTAGTTTACACGCGATCGCGCAACCTACTTGCACCCATGCTACTGCACAGCCTCTGGAATAGCGGCACACTCATCAGTCTGTTTCTCTTGGGTAGCGGTAATTAATCAAACTCGAACTACACGGTTGCTAATCATAAAAATATTTGGTTTTATCTGCCCATAACTAAATTTTTTGGCTATGATGATTAGCTGATATCAAATAATATATCAATTTGATGACAGACATAGAATTTATGAATATATAACCAGTAATACTGTTAAATAGATTACAAAATTTCCAGGTAGATTTTTATTATCATCTGGATAACTCAGTTCGTTCTTACAGTGTTGATTACTATCCTCAAGCACTCCAACCCGGAATTATGTATGGACTAGTTCCGGTGTGATTAATGATCATAGATACAGGTGAATGAAAATAATTTAAACTGCAACCATTCTCTTATACGGAAGGTAGTTAGAGGATTTTTAGCCGGAGTAAACCCTCCCTGAGTATCTGACACAGGTAATTTCCATTAAAGTTATGTTGAAGATTGTGACCGTCTCCGATAAAAATCCGGAGATAACACGGGTATAAGAGTAGAAGGTGCTATGGTAAAGCTACTTTCACCTATTAATTTAAAATTAATTCTTGTGAAAGAGGACTATTTACTCAAAATCTGTAATAATACTGACCTAGTTTATTTCATCAAGATGGTTAATATAGCTTTACTAAATCATTTTTGAGAGCCGAGAACCCTGTAAAGTCTGGCAATTCTTAAAAATGAAGCAGGATTGCTATAGCCATAAATAAACAAGATAATTCCAGTCATAATTCAGATGAACTACTCGGATTTAAATCTTAGTAGCTTATCTATCTACGACTATTAGAACCTAGTTTTACTCACATTTTTATAAGTGTGGGGAAACTTTCTAATACTAACTCAGTCAAAATATGTTTAGTTGATTTAATCACACTAAAAACCTTAGTTTTACACATAATTTCAAGGAGCATAAACCATATGGCAAATCTCAACCCAACTCAAACTCACAAACAACTATTAGCTAGCTATTGTGGGATTATTTTCGGTGGTTTCGGAGTGCATAAATTCATTTTAGGATATGCCCCAGAAGGCTTTATTATGTTAGTTATATCTGTAGTTGGAGGTACTTTTTCCTACGGCATGACTTTGTTAATTATGCAGCTTGTAGGTTTAATTGAAGGCATGATCTACTTAAACAAAACTCCTGAACAATTTGTTGATACTTATATAGTAAATAAACAGCGTTGGTTTTAGAATAGGTCATGGGGAATGAGGCATCAAGAAAATGTTATTTAATAGTGAACAGTAAACAGTAAACAGTTATCAGTCACTGTTCACTGATTTAATACCTAATGTCTAATCTCTAGCTTCTAACTCCTAATGCCTTTCTCATGTTTGTAATTAATGTAACCTGATATGTTTAGCAGCAAGCGTAAGTATCTAACCTGGGTAATATTTGTATTCGTGGGAATTGGCTACGTTAGTGCTATGTCTAACATCGAAGTCCACTATTTCTTGAAGAGTCTGATTATCTTCCTTCCAATTCAGCTTGTAACTTTGATCTACGTGACTTCCCAACGTTGGAGTCGGAGTTAGAAGGGATTAGGGAGTTAAATCAGTGACTGATGACTGATGATGCCTCTTTTCTTCATTAGGGGTGTAAGGGTGTAAGGGTGTAGGGGTTGAAGGTGTTGGAGGGGGATTGAAAAAGAACCCAACACCATTGCCCCAAGGAGCAGGGCTTTTAACCCCAGGGTTAGGTTGGCTGCTCTTTCTTCCCCCTACACCCCTATACCCCTACACCCGCCCCAACGAGGCTTGGTAAATTTAATCTATTTACAATTGAGTCTTAGTTCCAGATTTCGCTACCCTCAAATTAGAGGTGCTTTTATGCAAACGCCAGAATTCTCATAGCGAATCTAAAAACCTGCCATGCAACTTGTCCCGAAAACTCAGCTTGACCTAGAACCGACCCCGACTAGAGAAAAAATTCTGTTAGATGTTGGGGGTATGATGTGTGCTGGTTGTGTGAGTGCAGTAGAACGACAGCTCACCCAATATCCAGGAGTTCAGAGTGCTTGTGTGAATCTGGCTACAGAGGTAGCCGTTGTAGAGTCAGAAACTGGTGCAGTAGACCCAGAACTATTAGCCCAGAAATTGACAGCAGCCGGATTCCCCACTCAACCCCGGAAAACTAGCGACAAAGTAGCAGGCAAATCAACATCAGCAGACCCCACAGAACGACAACGCCGACAAATGCGTACTGCGTGGCAACAGTTGGCGATCGCGGCGGTGCTATTGTTGTTTTCAGGTATAGGACATTTGGGCAATCTCGGCAGCCAAATCTTACCTGTCTTGGATAACATCTGGTTTCATTATGGTTTAGCAACCTTAGCACTATTAATTCCTGGTCGCCCGATTTTAATAGATGGGTGGCTAGGTTGGCGGCGTAATGCACCCAACATGAATACCTTAGTTGGCTTGGGAACTCTCACCGCGTATACAGCCAGCGTTGTAGCATTATTTTTTCCTCAACTCGGTTGGGAGTGTTTCTTTGACGAACCAGTGATGATGCTGGGCTTTATCCTGTTAGGTAGGACATTAGAACAACAAGCCAGGGGTAAAGCCGCCGCCGCATTTAGGAAACTGCTAGCACTTCAACCACAAATAGCGCGATTGATTCCTAACCCAGACACAGAAAAGATAGGACTGGGAAGCAATACCATCGAAATTCCCGCCGAACAAGTAAAAGTTGGGGAATGGGTGCAAGTTTTGCCAGGGGATAAAATTCCTGTGGATGGGGAAGTCCGTTTTGGCCAGACAACAATCAATGAGTCCATGCTGACTGGGGAAGCAGTGCCGGTGATTAAACAACCGGGAGATACAGTCGCCGCAGGCACTATCAACCAATCAGGCGCGATCGCTATCCAAGCCACCCGTACAGGTGCTGACACTACCTTAGCCCACATTGTCGCCTTAGTAGAAGCAGCCCAAACCCGCAAAGCCCCCGTCCAGAAATTAGCCGACACCGTAGCGGGTTACTTTACCTATGGGGTATTAACAGCCTCAGCCTTGACATTTGTCTTTTGGTATGTTTTCGGCACTCATATTTGGCCTGATGTCACTACTACCGGTGGCATAGAAATCATGAGTCACGCCGCACACACAACTCAGCACCAAGCAATCAGCACTCAACACGCTCCACTTCTAATTAGTTTAAAACTAGCGATCGCTGTCATGGTCGTCGCCTGTCCCTGCGCTTTAGGACTCGCCACACCCACAGCCATCTTAGTTGGTACAGGTATCGGTGCAGAACAGGGTCTATTAATCAAAGGTGGCGACGTTTTAGAAAAAGTCCACAAACTCAACACCGTGGTCTTTGATAAAACAGGCACACTCACCACAGGTCATCCGCAAGTTACTGATTGTTTGGTGGTTGGGGACTGGGGACAGATCAATTCAAAATTCAAAATCATGCCCTCGAACGAAGTGAAGGGTCAAAATTCAAAATTAGAAAGCTGCCAGGGATTGGAAACAAGGGAGATTGAGGAAAATAATACCCAATGTCCTATGTCCCATGACTTAATACAACTTGCAGCCGCCGTGGAAAGTGGCACTTATCATCCTTTGGCTAAAGCCATTCAGCAGGAAGCCAAGCGTCTACAGTTAGCGATTCCAGATGCTGTAGACTTCCACACTGAAGCAGGATTGGGTGTATCGGCGGTGGTGAATGGTGAAACGGTACTGTTAGGAAACTGGGAATGGTTGAGTTGGCATGGTGTTGTGATTGATGAGACAGCACAACAGTCAGCTAAAGAGCTAGCAACAGAGGGTAAAACCGTTGTCGGTGTTGCCGTTGCGGGGATTTTGGCGGGTGTGATTGGTGTGCAAGATACCCTCAGAGAAGATGCTCACACCACAGTAGAACAATTGCGCCAGATGGGTTTGCGGGTGATGCTTTTAAGTGGCGATCGCCCAGAAGCTGCTAGTGCGATCGCCCAAAAGTTGGGTATAGATCACACCGATGTCCTAGCTGGCATTCCTCCCAGCAAAAAAGCCGCCGTCATTCAAGAACTACAAACCCAATCTGCACATCACGTTGCCATGATTGGCGATGGAATCAATGATGCACCCGCATTATCCCAAGCCGATGTCGGCATTGCCTTACACTCTGGCACAGATGTCGCAATGGAAACAGCCCAAATAGTCTTGATGCGCGATCGCTTGAGTGATGTTGTCCAAGCAATTTGCCTCAGTCGTGCCACCTTCAACAAAATTCGCCAGAATTTATTCTGGGCTTTTGCCTACAATACCATTGGTATTCCTCTCGCAGCAGGTGTTCTATTACCAAATTGGGGTTTTGTCCTCAGCCCTTCCGGTGCGGCGGCACTCATGGCCTTTAGCTCAGTCAGTGTAGTGACTAACTCCGTATTATTACGTCGGTTAGCTCATCATTAGGTAACATTACAGCATCAATGTAGTTTCTCCCATCTCAGGTTAAACTAAATTGATAGGTACAAGTTCAGCATCTCATGAAATATACTGTCACTCCTTGAGGCGTGACGGTAGTTTACAAAGTAGAACAAATCGGTTCTACTTTGTGTCTGTAAATATAGCGGTTGTCATTGGCAGAAAATACACTACTCTAGTACAACACGGCGGAAATAAAGATACCATTCTCAATAGTTCAAAGCTTTAAAATACAGGTCTTTTGACTTTTGATGTTTGACTTTTGACTTCCGCGCAGCGTTACTAGCCTCTAGCAGAGTGTATTGCACACAAGCGAGAAACGCTATTCTGTAATGCTGCACAACATCAAACATCAGACATCAGACTGTAGTGGGCGAGAATGGCAGGCAATAATACTCAAAAATTTAGAATTAATCAAAATTGCAACGATTTTGGTAACGATTTATCAACAGCAGTAGAAACAAGTGAAAGTCATCTACTAATTCTGGAAGATGATCAGGGTCGGAAAGAATTTATTTTAGAAAATCCTGTCTACTCTCTTGGTAGAGACCGCGAGTCTAATATCCGTTTAGTATCTCAATTCGTCTCTCGTCGCCATGCTACATTGGTGAGAATGCCAAGACAGAATAACACTCAAAGCTATTATTACCGCATCGTAGATGGTGATGGTCAAGGCAAACCTAGTGCTAATGGTTTCATGATTAACGGGCGCAAAATGACAGCCTACGATTTAAAAAATGAAGATGAAATTGTCTTTGGCCCTAAAATACGTGCCATTTATTATCTGTTGAAAAATACTCCGCGTTGTGGACAAACCGATGCTAGTGAGTATGACATTACACTCATTAATCCCGGTATGACTGATGACATAGAGGAAATTTGAAAATAGGGAGTAGGGGATAGGGGGGAGACAAGAAAGTAAAAAGGTCACGTCGCTTTGCTCCGAATTCAAAATTCAAAATTCAAAATTCAAAATTAAATACCCCACAGATAAATCCGGGGGCTTGAATTAATCTTGTTTGAATTTTTTATTCTCCATAAATAAATTTAGGGGATTGTATGCTTTTTTTCTTTGGTCAAAGAAACGAATTTTTTGACTTTTTTCTGTCCCATGCCCTTAAATTCAGTATGAACCCACCAGACTTTCTATTAAATGCCAATAACGATTTCCCTCAATTTCTTGCCTAATAAAATCAAACATTTGTCGGCAGCGATTATTAATGCGGAGTGGTAATTCCTCATTTTTAATGACAATACTCATTCGGCTTTCTGTCTCTGTAGCCGTTGATTTATCAATCAGCACTTCCACTTTGACTAATTGGGAAACTGAAACATTCCCAGGAATCTCACGTGCCATAACGTAATCGGGTGTGTAGTATTGAATTTCCAAATCACAGTTCTGTAATAGGTCTACAACTAATGGCTGAAGATCGTCAATATGAACAGCAATAATAAATGAACATGTATAGCGAGCCATAATAGCCCCACACCTGGTAACACTCCGTCCATCCTATAATACTGAAGTGACTAAACGGCAAGTGCTTATAGATTCCTTAAACAAAAATCCCTGAAAATACTATTTTATCAGCTTTTTGACCTGTGACCTGTGGCAAATATTCTGGAAACAAGTATTAGATACGACGGCGATCGCGTCATACTTGGGGATGATCCTCATATCTCCCATGTGATATCAGATATTTCCCACTGATAGTAGATGTAAATGATACTCTGTTTCTATACTGTAATTAAGAAGTGTTGCGTAAACTAGGAACGTATATATGCCATTATTCATGCAAACAGCAAATTCAGTCGCCACAGGTGGCTCTCATTTTCCTCTAGCTTTTACATTAGTCTATGTAGTGGGCTTTATTGCTGCTGTCTCCATTGGTTCTATTGCTTGGTACAACTCTAAGCGTCCTGCTGGTTGGGAAAGCAAGGATCGTCCTGATTTTGTGCCTAAAATTGAAAAAGAAGAAACTCCGGGTCTGGGTGAACCGAAGTCATAATTAGTCAATAATCATTAGTCATTAGTCATGAGTCAATCAAGTCTAAGCTAAAGACTTTTGACTAAAGTTAGTTCTGAACTTCAACCCAACGACGGTAAAGCTTTTGGATTTTTTTGAGCAGTGCAGTATGCGCTGAATGATTAGATTCATTCATGTGGGTTAACTCTTGCAATTTTGTCAAGAGTCTTGCTTCCTCGATCGCTACCTCACCATCACTGTAAATTAAACCACTGATGGCTTCAATCAGATTTTCGCAGTCTTCACTGCTGGGGCGATCGCCTAAGTATTCTTTCACCCATGTGTAACATTCATTGGGTTGTACAGGAACTAATTCATACAACCACGGTTTAATCTCTGGATCTGTAGCCAAACCCTTGGCCTGAGCTATTTCACGTAGATATTGCCTTTCTTCTGGTTGAATTCTGCCGTCGATCCATGCAGCTCCAATCAGAATTTTAACTAAATTTTTGACATTGGCATCAGTTATCATTGCTGCCTCCTCTGGGAGATTCAGGCTTTCATCAAATCGTACAATCCTTGATCGTATTCACCCCGAATCGTTGGTTTTTCTTAAGCGCACCATGAAAAACCCATCCATGTCTTGACGATGAGGCCAGAGTTTTAACCAACCTTGGGGTGTGCCATAGGTAGAATAAGGTGAATCAAGGCTTAAAGGTTCAATTTGCCAATCGGAATGCTCTCTTAAAAATTCTGTAATCACACCTTCATTTTCGGCTGGGTGTAAGGTACAAGTAGCGTAAACTAGCACCCCACAGGGTTTAACTAATTTTGATGTCTGGGATAATAGTTCCTTTTGCAGTGTCGAGAGTTCAGTTACAGACGCGGGGGTTTGTCGCCAACGCGCATCAGCATGACGGTGCATAGTGCCTAAACCAGAGCAAGGCGCATCTAATAAAACTCGGTCGGCGGTATGATCAAACTGTGGTAAATTCCGGCTGTCGCCAGTGTAAATTTCAATTGAGTGTAAACCCAGGCGTTGGGCATTGTCTTTAAGTTTACGCAACCGGGAGGCAGTGCGATCGCTAGCCAAGATTTTTCCTTCATCCTGCATTAACTCAGCCATGTGGGTTGTTTTCCCCCCAGGTGCAGCACAAGCATCAATGATCATTTCCCCAGGTTGGGGGTCAATTATATGACTTACCAACTGCGCGCTAGCATCCTGGACAACCCACCAACCTTCATTAAATCCAGGGAGATTTTGAATCGCCCCACTATTCCCAATTAATCTTAAAGCTTGGGGTAAATAAGGTATTCGTCTAGCTAAAATCCCCGCCGATGTTAACGCTGTCTCTACTTCCTCAATCGAAGTCCGCAGAGGATTAATTCTTAAATCAATGGTAGGTGTTTGGTTCATCCACTCACAGAGTCTTTCCGTCTCCTCTACACCCAATTGTTCTAACCAGACTTGGATTATCCAATCAGGAAAACTGTGTAGAATCCCTAACCGTTCTACTGGGTTGTCTGGTAACTCTAAAGGGTCTGGTAATTTTTCCGCTAAACGAACGTATTGACGTAACAAACCATTAACAAAACCTGTAAGTCCAGCCAAACCATTATCTTTAGCCAGTTGGACTGTAGTATTGACAGCCGCAGACACAGGGATACGTTCTTGATAACGCAGTTGATAAAAGCCTAAATGTAAAATACTGCGGAGGTCGCTTGGCTGTTGATGAGATTTCTTTTTGGCGAGTTGGTCAATCAGAGAGTCAAGAGTACGTTGTCTTCTAACGCTGCCATATACTAATTCTGTCACCAAACGGCGGTCAATATCAGACAGGTTAACTTTTCGTAGCACCCTATCTAATGCAACATCAGCATAAGCCCCTTTATGAACATCTCGTAGAGTTAAAAAAGCTACTTGACGGGAATCAGTCACGTCCCTACACTCCGAATTCAAAATTCAAAATTAACAACCCCGATGAAATAAATTACCATTACACAAAAATTAGGTTTTCGTTTACATATTGGGTAAATACTGAATTATTCTTTTTTGTATTGATATTACCTAATTCTAATTTTTAATGCGTGCAAGATGCTATTTTATCTACAAATAAGAATAAAAAACCCCGATTTCTTAAAAAAACCGGGGTTATTGCCTTTCAGGAATGATTTAGACTAATAGAGCAAAAAACAATATTATCGATATGGTTCTACACTGCTGATTTCTAATTCACAGGCGCGCGAAACTAATTCTGACGGCAATTTATCAAAACTCACTAACGATAAATAAGATGGGTCTTTAATTAGTTCCTTTGCCAATAAGAACCCAGCAATCGTCCAGGTTTGATATTTTCTAGATTGCTTCCCAATCAATCGTCCTTTCTTGCCATCATAATATTCTGGCCATTCATCTTCAAACAATCGTGTTTGGGCAATTTCAATCGCCTTAGTTGCTAAATAAGGTTTATTCGTTTTTATAGAGGCTGCTGTTAACATCCACATCAAAACAGGCCAGCTACCTGCATTATGATATGACCAAGGTATATTCTTAGGGTCGCATCCTGTAACAGTTCTGTACTCTTCATTTTCTAAAGCTGGGTAGCAGATTTTCATGGGCATATCTCCCACTAAATCTTCCCATCTTTCTTCTACAAGATTCATAATTGATTGAGCTTGTTCTTCTGTCGCCAAGTCAGAAATAATCGCCATCAAGTTACCCAGTGCAAAGAAGCGAGTATCTAACTGTGATGGACCAACATTACCTGCTAAATAACCACCTTTTTTTGGTAGCCATTTATCTAATTCATAATAAGGAATAGAGTCTACATAGATGTTAAAAAGATTGACTGCTGTTTTACCATATTCTTCACTTTTAAAGCGATAAATAGCATTGAGGCGATTCAAATCAATCCAATAATGTTGGCGAATATGGGCGCACAAAAGCGGTAAACGATTATCAATTGCTTCTACAACGTCTTGATTACCTTGACAAATTAGCATCTCCCGCGCCGCACGCAACGCCGCATAAAATAGGACTTGCAGTTCCAGAGGGTGTCCATAGATACCCATGCGGCGGTCAATCATGCAAGCACCATCGGGAACTAACAGCGTAGGATACATATCAAAGCGATTAGCCAGACAGATTTCCATGATTAACCTAATACCTGTTTGGAATTCAGGTTTATAGGCTAAAGAAAAATCTTTTGTTGCTACTACATAAGAATGCAACAAAATGATCCACCATAAACAAGAATCTACTGGTGTGACTCTAGCGATCGCGTGTTCACCAAAATCTGCTTCTAAATACTCTTCACCATGCTCTGATACTACTTTAAAACTCGCTGGTATCAAACCCCTACCTGGCTTATAAGCATCTAATTGTCTTTCTTTAGGTTGTAACTTTAAAGTTTCTTCTAAAAAGTTGCGGACAATCTCTGTTCTACCTTTGATCAAAAAAATCAAAGCTGAAGAAACAAAATCCCGAACAAAACATTGGTCGTAATTTAGAGCCTCTACAGAAACATCATAGGCTGCTACAGTCCCGACAGGGCGACCTTTATAATATAAAATTGATTTTTCTAGTGCTTCCCAAGCTGATGCTTCTATATTTTCATCTGTTAGTAATTCATTGATTTTCTGCATCGCCAGACTAACTCCATTGTGGGTGTAAATTTTTGGTAGATGCGCTTTATTTCTGGGTTTTTTTACTCTTGATCAGCATAAGAGAGAGAATGTTTTACCATAGCAAAAATTCTCCCACATCAACAGCCCAAGCTGATTATCTCAAGCTGTTACTATTTTGTATAATGCGTAATGAACAATTAATTCACTTTATTATCAGTTATTCTTGTGGTAATCTACAGCTAGCTGTGATTCCATACCCAAGTAATAAAAAGATTAATAAAGACAGTCAGACAAGATATATTTTTAGCTTATCCATAGCTCTTTTGTGTGAGCAGAGCTTGCCTTTACCAAACAAAAACATATCTCTCAAACTGTTTAAGGTTTAGATGAAGTAAAGTTTCTATGACTGCTAGTTATCTTTACTTAATGAGGATCTAGTGATTAAGATTATTTTTCCCCTACAAATTAATAATTTATAACTTTTTTTAAAAATTTGCAATATGAATAATTACAAATTTAAAGATTGTCAATACCTTTAAAGGATTATATTTTACACTACTGGAATATAAACTAGTGTGATTACTGGACTGATATCACAAATAAATCATCAACCGTCAAGCAAGCATGGGGTTATAGAACTGGAGAGACTTGTTTGCGATCATGTTTATGAGTTTTCTCCATAGCTTTCAAAGACATAGCATAGCAAGGAAGTGCAATCACCTTTAGCTTAATTAGTTTAAAATACGGAATTTGCTGAAATAGTGAAAACCCTTCCGCAGTATTACGGAAGGGTTTTCGCATCTAATTTTTTTTGTTTGGCTTCTTAGTCTTGAAAACTTAGTCAAAAAATACCTTTTTTACTCCATAAGCGGCTAGTCCAGCAGTAGCTACAATTCCTACTGCTGGTAGAGCAACAACCGTTGTCGTTGTAAACCCTAAGACACCCAGTATTCCAGGTGCAGTAGAAGTTACTGTAGCTACTGTGATTGAACCTAAACTAGCTGCTGCTGATGAGGCAGCTACAATAGCACCCATTGTTGTTGAATCTTCAGAATTTAGCATTTATTCGTTTCCTCACTTGTATCTATTAATCAAATAATCTCTTTACACCATAAGCGGCTAATCCAACTACAGCACCTGCTGCTATTACTGGGGCAGCACCAATTGCAATACCCCCAAATGCTCCTGCCAGCCCCATATTCCCAAGCATTGCAGTAACGCCTGCACCTGCTGCCGCTCCACCTACTGCAAATCCTGAAGCTTCCTTTAGATCATCTTCTTTACTATTTTTAGTCATTACTTTTTTGCTTTAAGTGAATGAATCTAAAACAAAAATAACAAAATACTTTTTATGGACACATTTGTGATTTTACTTAATCTTTAATTAACTTTCTATGAGGCAAAAGTCAAAATACTAATAAATTACCTTAGCCAGAAAAAATCCTTCCTATTACTTTTTCAATCTCTATCGCCAAGTTTATAACGTCTGAAGGTATGGTAATAAAAGCGATGCCTTGATAAAACAAACATTTATATGACTTCTGTTGAATCTAACCAGCATAGAAAAGCCAAAGCCCTAAAACCTACCAGCCGTCGCCCTGCGAAAGAACTATGCAGCGAGTGCGGACTGTGCGACACATACTATATCCACTATGTCAAGGAAGCCTGTGCGTTTATCACCCAACAGATAGACACCCTAGAAGCACAAACACACACCCGTTCTCGGAATCTCGATAACCCCGATGAACTCTACTTTGGTGTGCATCAAGACATGATAGCGGCGCGGAAACAGCAGCCCATCGAAGGCGCACAATGGACAGGTATTGTTAGCAGCATAGCTATCGAAATGCTGAATCGCGGCCTAGTGGAAGGCGTTGTCTGTGTGCAGAACACCAAAGAAGACCGCTTTCAACCCATGCCCGTAATTGCCCGCACACCAGAAGAAATCCTAGCAGCGCGGGTAAATAAACCTACACTTTCCCCCAACCTTTCCATATTGGAACAGGTAGAACAATCAGGGATGAAACGACTGTTAGTAATTGGCGTTGGTTGCCAAATTCAAGCCTTACGTGCTGTAGAAAAAAAATTAGGACTAGAAAAGCTATATGTCCTAGGTACACCTTGCGTAGACAACGTTACCCGCGCCGGACTGCAAAAATTCTTAGAAACCACCAGCCGATCGCCTGAGACAGTAGTACATTACGAATTCATGCAAGACTTCCGCATTCACTTTAAGCATGAAGACGGCTCAATTGAAAAAGTCCCCTTCTTTGGCTTAAAAACTAACCAACTCAAAGATATCTTTGCCCCATCTTGCATGAGTTGCTTTGATTACGTCAACTCCCTAGCGGATTTAGTTGTGGGTTATATGGGCGCGCCCTTCGGCTGGCAGTGGATTTTAGTGAGAAATGATACAGGGAAAGAAATGCTGGACTTAGTGCAAGACCAGTTAGACACTCAGCCTGTGATGTCTGAAGGGAATCGGAAAGAGGCAGTACAGCAGGGGATTCCTGCCTATGACAAGGGTGTGACGTTACCGATGTGGGTAGCAAAACTGATGGGTGTGGTGATTGATAAAATTGGCCCTAAAGGTTTGGAGTATGCCCGGTTCTCGATGGATTCGCACTTTACACGGAATTATTTGTTTGTGAAGCGGAATTATCCAGAGAAGTTGGAGGATCATGTGCCGGAGTTTGCCAAGCGGATCGTTGGGCAGTATAAGTTACCGGATTGATGTTTCGTGCAAAGGCGCAAAGACGCAAAAACATGACAGAGAATGAGATTGCAAAGCAGGTTGTTGATGCTGCGTATAAGGTTCATACAAGGTTAGGACCAGGTTTGTTTGAATCTGTTTATGAGTCCGTTCTAGCTTATGAGTTAGAGAAGCGTGGATTGTGGGTGGTTAGGCAACAGACTATTCCTGTTATTTACGAAACTGTACGCTTGGAAGAAGGCTTTCGGGCAGACCTGATTGTTGAAGATAAAGTAATCATTGAAATCAAGTCTTTAGAAGCAATACATCCAGTACACAAAAAGCAACTGTTGACATACCTTCGCCTAACAGACAAACGCCTTGGCTTGCTAATTAACTTCGGTGAAGAACTGATTAAAGACGGCATCACCCGACTTGTAAATAACTTGTAAAATCAATCTTCGCGCAAGACGCAAAAATCTCTTTGTGCCTTTGCGCCTTTGCGCGAAACAATCCTAAACCATCCCCACCGCGTCGATCGCCGCCTCAAGAGCGATCGCCACATGAGTCCAGTGAGTCCCCCCTTGGCAATACACCACATAAGGCTCACGCAAAGGCCCATCCGCCGAAAATTCCAACGTACTCCCCTCAATAAATGTCCCCCCAGCCATCACTACCTGGCTCTCATACCCCGGCATAGCATCAGGAATAGGGTCTAGATAAGAACCCACGGGAGAATTTTGTTGTATCGCCTTACAGAAGGCAATCAGCTTTTTCGCCGAACCCAATTTAATCGCCTGAATCACATCCCCACGGGGCGCAAGGGGTGCGGGATGAACTGGATAACCCAGCTTGTCAAATACATAACCAGTGAGATAAGTCCCTTTCATCGCCTCCCCTACCATCTGCGGCGATAAAAATAACCCTTGGAACAACAGCCGATTTTGGTCAAAGGTCGCCCCCCCATAACTACCAATCCCAGGGGCAGTCAGGCGACAGGCGGCGGCTTCTACTAAATCAGCCCGCCCAGCTACATAACCCCCAGCCGTGACGATAGTACCACCGGGATTTTTAATTAATGACCCCGCCATTAAATCAGCCCCGACGTGGGTAGGTTCTTGAATGTCGATAAATTCCCCATAACAGTTATCGACAAAACAAACGGTGTTAGGATTTTGTTGTTTAACTAGATGTACTATTTTTTCTATATCGCTAATTAATAAACTTGGTCGCCAAGAATAACCACAAGAACGCTGAATTAACACTAAACGAGTGTTATCAGTAACGCTAGTGCTTAAAGCTTCCCAGTCTATATTTCCTTGGGAAGTTAACTCCAATTGGCGATATTTTATGCCAAACTCAATAAGAGAGCCTTGGCCTTGACCCCGCAAACCAATGACTTCTTCAAGCGTATCGTAGGGAGAACCCACCACTGCTAACATTTCATCCCCAGGACGGAGTACACCAAATAGGGCGCAAGCGATCGCGTGAGTCCCCGAAACAAACTGCACTCGCACAGCCGCAGCCTCAGCACCCATTACTTCTGCAAAAACTTTGTCTAAAGTTTCTCGTCCCAAATCATCGTGGCCATAGCCACTTACACCTGCAAAATGGTGCGCTCCTACACGGTGATTACGAAAGGCATCCAGCACTCTTTTTAGATTATGCTTGACCTGAGCGTCAATTCCAGAAAAAATCTCTAACAGTGCCTGTTCTGCTTGCCGCAGCTGTTCCAAGCTGTTCATTACTTCCTCGTTAACAAAAAAACTATAGATATGCGGATTTTGGGTTCGCGCAGATTAGGCTGAACAATTTCAATACAGGTTACTGCATGACAATTGCTACTTCAACTAAACCTCAAATCAATTGGGTTAACACCCTATTTTTTCTTGGTCTACACATCGGCGCGTTGTTTGCCTTTGTTCCTGGTAACTTTAGCTGGGCAGCAGTCGGTGTGGCTTTCTTCCTTTACTGGGTAACAGGTGGCTTGGGCATTACCCTAGGCTTTCACCGCCTTGTCACCCACCGCAGCTTCCAGACTCCCAAGTGGCTGGAGTATTTCTTGGTATTTTGCGGAACTCTCGCTTGTCAAGGAGGGCCAATAGAATGGGTGGGTACACACCGCATTCATCATTTACATTCCGATACCGAACCAGATCCACATGATTCCAATAAAGGTTTTTGGTGGAGTCATATGGGTTGGCTGATTTATCACTCTCCTTCTCACGCTGATGTTCCTCGGTTTACCAAAGATATTTCCGAAGACCCAGTTTATCAGTTTTTACAGAAATATTTTATTTTTGTGCAGATTGCTTTGGGTTTATTGCTACTATACTTGGGCGGCTGGTCTTTCGTAGTCTGGGGCGTTTTCGCTCGCATTGTTTGGGTTTATCACTGCACCTGGTTGGTAAACAGTGCTACCCATAAATTTGGCTATCGCAGCCATGACTCTGGTGATAACTCCACCAATTGCTGGTGGGTAGCTGTCCTAGTGTTTGGCGAAGGTTGGCACAATAACCACCACGCTTTCCAATATTCGGCTCGTCACGGTTTGGAATGGTGGGAAATTGACTTAACTTGGATGACAGTTCAATTGTTGCAAGTGCTTGGTCTAGCTACTAACGTAAAAGTTGCAGACAAAAAACAATAAGTAATTTATGATTAGTCATTAGTTTTTCACCCACAACTAATGACTAAATAATTTTTTTGGCAAATATTCTAGTCGATTCGGAAATAGTATGCAAAATCTAATTACAGCTGTGTTTGTGTAACTTAGATTGCTATAATCCAGAACGACCAATGTAAAGAAACTTTGCGGCAAGTTACTTTTTAGTAATTTGGTGGACGATTCTGTTCGTTTTTCAGGTTTTCATGACTACATCAATCATCAAGAATCAAGAAAATAGTAATGACCTTGGTAATTCCGAACTAAGGCTTAAAGATATTATCAAAACTTTGCCAAAGGAATGTTTTCAGTTAAGTCGTCGCAAAGCTTGGACACAAGCAATCATCAATGTTTTGATGGTGGGTTTGGGCTACTATAGCTTGACAATTTCGCCCTGGTTTCTTTTACCAATTGCGTGGATTTTTACAGGAACTGCTTTAACAGGCTTTTTTGTTGTTGGTCATGATTGTGGACATCGTTCATTTGCCAAACGTCGTTGGGTAAATGATTTGGTGGGACATCTATTCATGATGCCGTTAATATATCCCTTTCATAGCTGGCGGATTAAACATAATCATCATCACAAACATACCAACAAGTTAGATGAGGATAATGCTTGGCATCCCATCAGACCAGAAGTTTTTAGCAATTGGGATAAAACTCGCCAATCTGCTTTTAAATTGTTTATGCGTAAAAAACTCTGGTGGGTTGGTTCAGTTGGACATTGGGCTGTTGTACATTTTGATTGGCGGAAATTCAAAGCTCAAGACCATGCCAGTGTTAAACTTTCGGTTGCTGTAGTTGTCATATTTGCCGCAATTGTTTTCCCTGTTCTCATCGCAACCACTGGTATTTGGGGATTTATCAAATTCTGGTTTATACCTTGGATGGTTTACCATTTCTGGATGAGTACCTTCACCATTGTTCACCATACTTACGCAGATGTTCCTTTCAAGGCAGCGCATAAGTGGAACGAGGCAATGGCACAGTTATTTGGTACTATTCATTGTGATTATCCTCGGTGGGTAGAATTCCTCTGTCACGATATTAACGTCCACGTCCCGCATCATATTTCTACTGCCATTCCCTCTTATAATTTGCGTCTAGCTTACAGCAGCATCAAAGAAAACTGGGGTTCTTATTTACATGATGAATTGAAGTTTTCTTGGCCGTTAATGAAGCAAATTACTGACCAATGTCAACTGTATGTAACCGATGTTGGTTATGAAACTTTTGATGAATATTACACAGAAAAATAAACATTCTGGTAATTAGCAATTCTAGTATATAGAGTGCTGATTATCCTGAAAATTAGTAAATATTCTGGCAATTTTCTATCTTAGTTATTGCTAAATAAATTGCCAGAATTGTTTTTTGTTTGCATTTACATTGCAAACATCACCGAGGCGAATTTGAATCTAGCCTCAAACATAATCCGCTTTACATAAAAAACCAAGAATCCAGTGCAATCAACGAGCATTAACTTCGATAATTCACCTCTTAGTGAACCCTCTCAGGATACAACTTCACTTCCTTTTACTCTTCAGGATTTGAAAGCTGCTATTCCCGCAGAATGCTTTCAACCCAATGTCAGTAAATCACTGTTTTATTTCTTCCGTGACATTCTGATTATTGGTGGACTTTATGCAGTAGCTAATTACCTTGATTCTTGGTTTTTCTGGCCTATATTTTGGCTCATGCAAGGAACAATGTTTTGGGCTTTGTTTGTAGTAGGACATGACTGCGGACACCAATCTTTTTCTAAGCATAGATGGCTAAATGATTTGATTGGGCATTTGTCTCATACACCAATCTTAGTTCCTTATCACGGTTGGCGTATTAGTCACAGAACCCATCATAAAAATACTGGCAATATCGATAATGATGAAAGCTGGTATCCTGTAACAGAAACGCAGTATAAGGAAATGCCTTTATTGCAAAAGATAGGTCGATATTATGTATTTTTATTGGCTTATCCAGTGTATATATTTAAGCGTTCTCCTAATAAAGAAGGCTCTCACTTTTTACCTAGTAGCTCACTTTTCAAGCCCTCAGAAAAATGGGATGTTATTACTAGCACCGTACTGTGGATTGGGATGGTAGGTTTACTGGGCTTCCTCACCTATCAATGGGGTTGGATGTGGTTGCTGAAATACTACGCTGCACCCTATATTGTGTTTGTAATTTGGTTAGACTTGGTGACATTTCTGCATCACACCGAGGCTGATATTCCTTGGTATCGTGGCGATGATTGGACGTTCCTTAAAGGTGCGATTTCCAGCATTGACCGCAATTATGGTTTATTCAACCACATTCACCACGATATCGGTACTCATGTGGCACACCACATCTTTTTGAATATGCCACACTACAACTTATTGAAAGCGACGGAAGCGATTAAACCGATTATGGGTGAGTATTATCGCAAGTCTGAAGAACCCATTTGGAAGTCTTTGTGGCGTTCTTCCGTTAGCTGTCATTTTGTACCCGATACAGGCGGGAAGGTTTACTATACATCCAACACTAAATAAATTTTTCTTCAGATTAGAAATCTGAAACTATACAAAAGTTCGCACAGCTTTGCTTCTGGAAGTCCGGCTACGCGAACTTTTTTTTGACTCACAATACAATTTGCAGCTTGTCAGCTTATTTCTTGTCGAGAACTTAGGTTAACATAACTATAAAGTTAAATTTATCTAAAAAGTTGTATGACTCTCACTATTGAAGATGTAGAAAGACTACAACAAAAGCTACAAGAAGAACAGCAGGACTATCAAATAGAACTGCAAGAGGGAAATATTTTACTTATGGGGCCATCAGATATCGAGTCTAGTGAAATCGGCGCACAGTTGATTTATTTATTAAAACTTTGGATTAATCCTCGTAAACTTGGGCGAATATTTGACTCAAGTGGTGGGTTTATTATGCCAAATACTGATTTACGCGCTCCTGATGTTTCTTTTGTAGCGGCTGAAAGATTAAAACGAACTGTCAGAGATTTTGCTCAGTTAGTACCTGATTTAGTTGTAGAAATTAAATCAAAAACAGATAGAATTTCTAAGTTAGAACAGAAAGTTACATTATTTTTAGATTTAGGCGCAAGGGTAGGAATATTAATAAACCCAGATGAATTAACTGTGAGTGTATATCGTCCTAATGGTGATGTGAAAGTTTTAACTAATGAGGATAAGTTAACTATTAATGAGTTATTTCCTGGTTGGGAGATTGCAATTTCCGAACTATGGCCACCTGTATTTGAATAACTCGAAGTTTCTAGAATATTGAATCCATCTGCTGAGAATATGGATCTAAGATGATGACCCCAGCTTTGCCTAAATTAATAACCTGCGATGAATTTATTGCATGGTATCCTAATGACAGTAAACGCTATGAATTGCATCAGGAAGTTATATTTGAAATGCCCCCACCATCTGGCGATCATGAAGATATTGTTGGTTTTTTAATGCGAAAATTAGGAGTTGAAATTGAGCGATTCAACCTCCCTTTAAATATTCCGAAAACTGGCTTTGTCAGAACTCCAAGTGCAGACTCTAACTATCTCCCTGATGTCTTGGTAATCAACCGGGAAAATTTGCCTAATGAACTACTTTGGAAAAAAGCTTCCATGATTACTCAGCCTGAGTCAATAAGGCTAATAATTGAAGTTGTTTCTACTAACTGGCGAGACGACTACCACAAAAAATATGCTGATTATGAAGAAATGGGGATTCCTGAATATTGGATTGTTGATTATGCTGCATTAGGTGCGCGTAAGTTTCTCGGCAACCCGAAACAGCCTACTATTTTTGTATGCAATTTAGTAGATGGTGAATATCAAATGACCCCGTTTCACGGTAACAACCTCATCGTATCCCCTGCTTTTCCTGAGTTAAATTTAACAGCACAACAGATTTTCAACTCCGTTTGTTGAATATTGAATCATAGAGCGATCGCCTATTTTCGGTAAAAATTCCACAAATAGATCATTTCAGTATATTCTTAATTTAAGTATATTTTCTGACGTTGATAATAATAATGATTGCTTACCCTAAGTATAGGATTTGAACTTAGGGTAAAGATGTCACTACCAACTACTGACCAAATAAACTATCAGTTTTTACTCCTCACCCATATGGTGTGTGCTGACGGACAAATTCACAGCGAAGAATCAAAAGCACTGCAAGATTTGGGACAGCAAGCCAAAATGGGAACACGCACCCTTCAGGAGATGGAGAAAATACTCAATCAAGATGAAGATTATATATCTATTGAAGAGGTAGCGCGTCACATCCCCACCAAGGAGAAAAGTGAGGCGATACGACAAATACTAGCAATTGCTTATGTTGATGGTTACTGTTCACCTTCAGAACAGGAAATGGTTAACCATGTTGCAAAAATTTGGAATTGGTCAGATATAGAAATTAAAAACTTGCTAGAAGGAGCAAAAAAATTTAGCACAGTTCAAAATATTTATAACGATATCGAAAAATACGAACTATCTGTAGGTGCGCGTCTTTTAAAGGGGGTAGATTCACTTTTATCACGCGCTCTTGTGGATAATTTAACACAAATTGCACCTAAGAATCTCGGAGATAAAGTAAAGAAACTGCGGAAAGAAATACTACTATCTGGGGCTGAATATGAAAAAGCTACTCAAAAATGTAAATCAATAGCAACTGAAGACTACAAATATACAGAAAACTCACTTCACAGTGCTTATACTGCTCTTGAAAATCTAGTAGAGAATATTCAACAAACTACTGAATCAATACATAAAAAAACAAGTAATAAAGGACAAGCTAATAGAGCTAAGGAAGTAGCACAACAGCTTGAAGTTACAAAAAATGCTCTCTCGGCTGAAGTTATCAAAAAACTGGAAGTAGTACGCGAATCACTCCGATCAAAACAACGTGCTTTAAATTATTTTAGTATCGCTTTTATGGGTAAAACTAAAGCTGGTAAAAGCACTCTCCATGCAATTATTACGGGTGATGGTTGGGACGCAATTGGTGTTGGTAAACAGCGTACTACTCGTTTTAACCGCGTTTATGAATGGAAAAATATTCGGATTATTGACACTCCTGGTATTGGTGCGCCTGGTGGAGCAAGTGATGAAGAGATTGCTGAAAGAATTATCGAAGAATCTGATGTTATCTGCTATGTAGTTACAAATGACAGTGTTCAAGAAACTGAATTTAAATTTTTAGAACTTCTAAAAGAAAAAGCAAAACCACTGATTATATTATTAAATATTAAGAATAATCTGCGTGACCAGCGCAGATTAGATTATTTCTTGCAAGATCCAGACAAGCTATTTGTTATGGATAGTAGTAGTGGTTTAGGCGGACATATTGAACGCATTCGTCGCTACGCAAAAAATCATTATGCTAACGATTACTTTGATATTATTCCTGTGATGCTCTTAGCTGCACAAATGTCACAAGAACCAGAGCATCAAGACAATCAAGAAAAGCTGTTTCAAGGAAGCCATATACAAGAGCTTCTTGATGCTATTCGAGTGTCGTTAGCCGAGCATGGAGTGATTCGGCGTTCTCAAACTTTACTTGGCTCTACTGTCAGCGCAATTGAAGAACCAAAAAAGTGGGTTACTAAACAGATAGAAATTTATCAAGATAGGGTTACGCAATTGAAAGATATACATCAAAGGTTTCAGCATGAAGTACAAAAAGCATCTAGGGATAATTGGGAATCTTTACAACAGCGCATTAAGCTTGTATTTAAAGATGTGTTTGATATAATACAACCTTTTGCAGAAGAAAATTGGAATGTTGAACAAAGTCAGTTAAACTCCAAATTGAAAGATAAGCCCGAAATATTAAATATTGAAGGAAAATTAAATATTGCTTTTAAAGAATGTGAAGAAAAATTTAATAAAGACGTGCAAGAAATACTAAGAGAAATAGGTAATGAATTGCAAAATGTAGCTAGATTAAAGTTCGGTAATGTTAACTTAAACGAGCAAGACAGTATCTCCTATAAAGATATGCTACGTTTTAGTGGTAACTTATTAGGAGTATTAGGAGCGTCGGCACTTTTATTTGCTGCACCTGTTGGAATTTTTATAGGAATTACTGGTACTTGTTTACATTTAATTTCTAATTTTCTCAAATCTGAGGAGCAAAAACGCCGTGAAGCTGTAGAAAATATTCGTAACTCTCTAAACAAGCAATTCAAAAGTGAGCTAGAAAAAGCTCTGAAAAATGCCGAAGATTTTTTCAATAAATATTCTAAGGATGTAGAAAGTAATATTAGCGATTACTTCAATGAACTAATTGCGAATTTAGAACAAATGATCAAGCATCTAGAAAATACTCAAAATAAATTAGATAACTGTGCTGACAATCTTAATCGTGCTTATGCCAAACGTATTGTAGATTGGTGTGCAGATAAATATGAACCGTTAACTGATGAAGATATTTTCACAACTATTGCTCAGGTAGATAGAGATTTTGGACGAAACATCAAAATTCAAACTAAATCTGAGTTTAAGTCTAAAAGATTCCAGAAAATAATTAACCAGGTTTTACAAGAAGACATCTCTATTATCTCAGTCAAGTCTTCTGAACAAACATTTGGCAACCTACAGCATAAAACCTAAATATTAGTTAATGACACTATAGGAATCAGATTTGAATTGTGAACGCATATTAAGACGTAAGGAACTTCCAGATAAGAAATATCCAAATTGTAGGGTGCGTCAGTGCGATAGAACCTAACAATAATCAGAAATTATTCATACTGACGCACCCTACCCAACCATTAATTTCGGATAATTTATTTTTTGGTGTTTCCTAAAAGCCTTTTTGACAAAGATAATACGTCAAAATTTGTTCACTGATCAAATATTTTTTCTATATTTAGGTTTCGATACACAGTTATAAAAAGGAGTGAAAAATGGTTCAAAATAATACAGTCTTTAATGCTGCTGAGATTGCTAATAAATTTAGTGAAGCAAGCCTTCGGTTTGATAACATCTTAGTTGAAGCAAAGCATCCTGAACTGACGGCTATTCGTCATAAACTTCATGACGAAACCAATAAATATCGTGAAAATGGTATTATGACTGTAGCTTTTATCGGTCAATATAATGCTGGTAAATCAACAACTATCTCTGCACTAACAGGAAAGCGTGATATTAAGATTGATTCAGATATTGCAACTGATAAAACTACTAGCTATGACTGGAATGGCATCAAGTTAATAGACACACCAGGATTATTTACAGACCGCAAAGACCATGATGATATTACTTATGATGCAATCAATAAAGCTGACTTATTAGTTTTCAGCCTCACTTATATGCTTTTCGATTCAATCACAGTAGAAAATTTCAAAAAGCTGGCTTATGAAAAAGGCTATCGATGGAAAATGATGCTGCTCATCAATAAAATGTCTGATGAAGCTGGAGAGGAAGCACAAAAAATTGCTAATTATCGCCAAAGTTTAGCTGATGCACTCAAGCCTCATAGCCTTGATGAATTTCTTGTGTGCTTTATTGATGCTAAGGATTATTGTGAAGGTATAGATCAAAAAGATGATTTCTTGATCGACATCAGCCGCTTTCCAACATTTATTGATGCTTTAAATAATTTTGTTAAAAGCCGTGCTACACTTGCCCGTTATGATACACCAGTCAGAATTGTTTTAGCGGCTTTAGACGAAGCTCAATTAAGCTTTACACGCAATTCTAATCAAGATACGGCATTTCTAGAAGTAATGGCACGTTTGTCGCGTACAGTACGTAAAGAGAGAGAACGTCTACGAATCAAATTTAATAGTATAGCCTTAGAAATGTCTTCTAAAATTGCTGAAGATGGAATTAAGTTGGCATATGCTGTGGGAACAAAGACTCAGGAAGATTTTGAAAAACTGAATCACCAAACTGAGCTAAACGTAGAAAAACACTATAAAGATGCTACAGAAAAACTAGAAAAATTAGTCGGATCAGCAATTCAAGACATTAGTCAAGAAGTAGAACAAGTGTTACAGAGTAATCTTGTAAAAACTTTTATAACTTGCTTGGAAAATACTCAAACACTATCTGTTAAGAATGTTAATAATAATATAAGTATTGAACATCTACAAAATCAGGTAAAATCTCTGCAACAAATGGGTAAACTATTAGGCAGTCACTGGGAAAAATTTACTGCTGGGAGGGTAGCGGCTAGTAGTCAAGGTTTTTTAACTGCCTCAAATGTAGCTGGTAGTCATGCCCATAATGTAGTTTATAGTGTGGGAAAACTTATTGGTGTAGATTTCAAGCCTTGGCAAGCTGTTGGTATTGTTAAAGAACTTGCTAATTTTACTGTGTTTCTTGCACCTGTAATAGCAGTAGCTGGTGTGGTTGCAGATTTTCATGCTATGCAACAAGAAACTGAAAGACAAGATAAAATGGCTGAAGCTCGTCGAGAGATTACTAGCCATTTTATGAGTGTTGCCAAGAGTCTTGAAAATCAAATAGATAGTATATTTAGGGATGTAGATTTACAAATCTACGGAGAAATTGATAAGCAAATTGCTGCTGCACGCCAACATGAAGAAAATGCGATCGCAGTTTCTAATACTTGGGTAAAACAACTTACAGAAATTCGTCAAGATTTTGAGTCTATTCTTCGCCACATTAACCAAGTGATGGAAAATCAGCAAGCCTGACATCATCAACTTTTAAAACCGTCCATTCCCTTGAATAATATGTTTGGCAGTAGTCAGAGTCTCTAAACTAATAAATCCCCGACGGTGGCCTTTTTGGTTAGACATACCTAAAAATACTGAGTCTCCCCGTGAAGGATTACGAGAGAAACGCGGTGAAGTGTTAATGTATGTGGCGGCACTGTTAACCCCTAGGGCAAACTGGCGACTTTCTTGATAGGATTCAGTGGCAATCGAATCAGCATGACCGCTACTGTATTGATTAATCCAGGCGATCGCTCCTTCTAGACTATCCACCAACTTAAATGCTACTGTCTTGGTTAAATAGGCGCATCCCCATTCATTGTCTTTCGCTAGCTGCAACTGTGGGAAGGCTTCTACTAGTTCTGCGTCGCCTTTGAGTTCAAAGCCTTTTTCTTTCAAACTATTCCACAGTACCGCCAAGGATGAGGGCATGGCTTGGCGATGAATTAGCACCTTTTCAATGGCATTAACGGGGTCTGGTTCGCTTTCGTGGCTATCCAGAATCATCCACCGCACCATCTCTAGACTGCCATTCAGCGACCAGTAAAGGTAACAGTTACCCATTGCTGATTTTAACACTGGACAGGTGGCTTGCCGCATGACTTGCTGTACCAAGCTAGAACGTCCGTAAGGAATGGCTAAGTTTACATATTGGTCTTGGGTGACTAAATCACGAATTGAAGCCCCGTGTTCTGTTGTAATCAGTTCTATACAACCTGCTGGTAAACCAACTTCTGCAAGTGCGTGTTGTAATACTTCCGAAATAGCCGCGTTAGAGTGACTAGCTTCTGTACTGCCTTTGAGGATGATACTATTACCAGTTTTAATACACAAAGCTGCCGCGATCGCGCCTAAATCAGGAAAGGCTTCATAAATAAATCCTATGACTCCCAAGGGCATTAACTGGGAGTAACTTTGAGAGTCTTCTGGTTGATAGTCGGCGTTTCTCACCCGTCGTAACGGGTCTGATAGTTCTCCCAACCTTTGCAGAATTTCTACTGTTGTCTCTAACCTGGTGGGAGTGAGCTTCAGCCAATCTAAAATCAATTCTGGCACTGCCATTTCCCGACTAGCTTCTAAATCCAACGTGTTGGCTTCTAAAATGTCGTCGAATGAGTTTTCTATCGCCTGTGCCATTGCCAATACAGCGCGACTGCGGTCTGTTCCCTTGGTAGTGCTTAACTTTAGGGAAGCTTGATAAGCGCGTTTCGCGCTGTTGATGGGTTCGGGAAATTCGTCCACAGCTACAACGGTCATTGAATTATCGTCTGTAAGTAAGCCAGACCATGAGTGCTGGCAAAATTGCCAACAATACTGCCACCATAGCCCATGCAATCATGCTAGAACGATTGGCCAATTGCAGTGCTAATGGTAGCCATATAATCACTAGCACGAAAATAATCCCCAATGCTATAGGTAAATAACTTTCTCCTAATTTGGGGTGAACAACTCGCCAACTACTCCCTGTCCAACGCCAAGCACGCTTGTAGGGGTAGGTGGTGGATAGTTGTTCTAGTACATGGCCATTATCTTCTACAACAAAGATTTGTTGACAGCGATCGCAACCAAATGCTTCTGTAAGAGTAATCGGAATTAACCGTCCCTTGCGGCGACAGGGACAGGGGTATTCGGTGTTAAAATCGATTTTTTGTGGTTTTTGTGATTGCACAAGCTTTCTAAGCAATTCAAAATTCAAAATTCAAAATTCAAAATGGAAACCCCAGTATCTATCAGCATCCTAGCTGTACAGGGTTAGAACTTACGCACTCGTAACCGATAATAAAGGCTTGGCGATTGCTTCCCGTAGGTAACGCAACCACGAAAATACGGGGTAACGCCGTGTGCAACTTTCTCTTAAACCTAAGCCACAATCCATCCCCTACAAGGGAAGGGAAGTAAGAATCAAAGCATCTCTCCTTGTAGGGAAGAGGTAACCTGCGGGTACTCCTGCGGAGAAATCGAAGAGTAGCCGCTTCGCGTCTAATGGAGAGGGGTTTCAAGAATAAGTTGCACATCGCGTTACCTAAGTCTTGACTGTATGCAAATTAAAAAAATAAATGTGTAACAGCTTAATAACTTGAGCATATTTGTACAAATTTTGAAAACCTTGGCGTTCTCTCTTCATTAAAGTTTTATATAAATAGCAAGGTTCGCTGTATCATTTCACTTTGACTAACTCAGGCTATTTTTGTGCTTGGGTAGTCATCTTGTGGAAGAATTGTTGTATCTGTATTGTTAAACATCGATAGTGGTGGCGTGTTTGGTACTTTTTTTAGCTTACGTGGCGAACACTCTGAAGACAACCCATTTATTTACTAAAACTGCACCCAAGAATAAACTATAACTATTTATTCAGCATTTAGCTGTATCCTCAGCATATCCGGCTGAGTTTCAACTAAATTTGTGTTGATTTCTACTGGAATTAGAAATAGTGCCTTTTATCAAGTGGGAAGTTTTGAAACGCTCTTCAGCTTCCTTGACTGTTGCCTCAAAGCTTTTTGGTCAAATTCACTGAATGAAAATAGATAGAGTCCCATTTTCCACCTGTGAGGGTGGCTCTTCGATCAGCTTTATTTAAGTCTAGTACATACCTTTGTTTGATGTGTTGTGACGCAACCAATAAAGCTATGATTATTTTTTTGCCTTAAAAGCGGGTAACGCGATTCGAACGCGCGACATTCACCTTGGCAAGGTGACGCTCTACCACTGAGCTATACCCGCAAAACTTACTTTACTAATATGACAGATTTATTTTGACTTGTCAACTATTTTCAAGTCTAATTTTTGATTGGGGACTGAGGACTAGGGACTGGGGACTGGGGATTGGGGATTGGGGATTGGGGATTGGGGATTGGAAAGTTCTTCTTCCCCTGCCTCCCCTGCTCCCCTGCTCCCCTGCCTCTCTTTGGTCAGCCTACTTCTTCTGACTCGGTGGTAAAGTTGCCGATGCTGTTACCAGAAATAGACGCTGGTAAGGATTGGGGATTGTGAGCGTAGGCATCTTTCAAATTAGAACGTAACTGCCGCATGAGGCTAGCCATTTCGAGAGCGTTCATAGCATAATCCCAGCCATGATTAGCCTTAATACCCGCCCTTTCTAGGGCTTGCTGCATGGTATCTACTGTCAAGATGCCAAAAATTACTGGTACTCCAGTCTGAAAGCTAGCAGATGCAATCCCTTTGGCTACTTCTGAAGATACATAATCAAAATGGGGTGTTTGCCCACGAATTACTGCACCCAAACAAATTATCGCGTCATAACGGTGAGAAAGGGCTAATTGACGAGCCACAAGCGGTACTTCAAAACTGCCTGGGACCCACACATAATCTACCTGATCGCCTTCAGGATTAGGATCGACACCGTGGCGTTTTAAGCAATCTTGACATCCTGCTACCAGTTTTGTGGTTACAAGGTCATTGAATCGACCAATCACCACTGCTAAACGCAAAGGTTCTGTTTGGGTGAAAGTTCCCTCAAAAACTGCCATGACTGCCTCTTACATTAACTATACTTTTGTCAATATACATTTCTTCTTTAAATGTAGAAGAGCAGGAAAGCACAATTAGGTGCAAAGAACAAATAAACTCTGTTCTCTTACCTTGTTTGGTAGCTCTCCTGCCCCTTTGGTCTTGTGGCTATTTATCTGTACTGTAGTGCGGTGCTGGCTTATACCACAAAAAAGTTTAATAGCCCAACTAAAAGCACTAAAGCGATCCAAACTCCAGAACCAAGCCAGAGTAACTTTTTAGATTCAACCCAACTTTGGGGGGTAGCATAGGCTACAGGTACGCCTACAACTAGCACAAAAGACATCAGAACAAGAGCTACTAAAGCAAATTGGAATATTATGGTCATTTTTACTTCTCCCAAGACAGCAAAATACTTAAGGAAATACTAAAAATAGAATATCCTAAAGGGCGACACTGACATTTCTCCTTATTTGTAAGCTAGCAGAAATTGCGTCACTATAGTCATTAGTTATTAGTTGCATTAGTTCTTTGTCTAAATACCAGTCAAGACTAATGACCCTTAAATATGGACTTAATTCTTTGCCACACTACAGCCGATTTTGATGCCTTGGGCGCAGCAGTAGGGCTAACTTGCCTCCTACCGGGTAGTAAAATTGTGTTGACTGGGGGCGCACATCCGCCTGTACGAGATTTTTTGGCACTGCGTCGAGATGAGTACGCGCTAATTGAAAGGCGTTCGGTAAATCCAGAGAAAATTCGGTCTTTAACTGTAGTCGATACCCAACAACGCGATCGCTTGGGTAAGGCTGCTGAGTGGTTAGATTTACCGCAACTTGACAATATTACTGTCTATGATCACCACCTCGGTCAAGTATCAGATATTCCTGCTACTCAATCTCATATTGCCCCAGTGGGTGCTACCACAACTTTAATTGTTGAGCAATTACAACAACAGCAAATCTCTTTAACTCCAGCCCAAGCTACAGCGATGGCTTTAGGTATTCATGTAGATACTGGTTCTCTAACCTATGACCAGTCTACACCACGGGATGCCCTGGCGTTGGCTTGGTTGATGCAGCAAGGAGCTAGTCTAGCAGTAATTTCTAATTACCGCGAGCCAGGTTTATCTCCCCAATTACAACGCTTACTCAAGGAAGCTTTAGAACAATTAGAATATCTTTGTTTCCGGGGATATACTATTGCTTGGGTAACTTTAAAGACAGAGGTCTTTGTGCCAGGGTTATCTAGTTTAGCGTCACAACTGATGGAGTTGACAGAAATTGACGCTTTGCTATTGGCTGGTGAGTACCCTTTGAGTAAAGATGAATCCCGGTTGACAATCATTGGGCGATCGCAAATTCCCAGTGTTCATCTTGACCAATTATTTCACACCTTCGGCGGCGGCGGTCATTCTCAAGCATCATCTCTGAATTTACGCGGTGTCAATACCCAAAATATCCTGCAACAACTCCTAGACGGGATAAAAACCTCGATTCCCCATCCTCCCACCGCCAGAGATTTAATGTCCTCCCCAGTCCGCACCATTCGCCCAGAAACGACAATTGGCGAAGCACAGCGCATTTTATTACGCTACGGACACTCTGGTTTATCTGTGGTTGATAGCCAAGGGCAATTAGTAGGAATTATTTCCCGACGGGATTTAGATATTGCCTTTCATCACGGCTTTAGTCATGCGCCAGTCAAGGGGTACATGACCATTAATTTAAAGACTATTACCCCAGATACGACACTGCCACAAATTGAATCGTTGATGGTGACGTATGATATTGGTCGATTACCTGTATTAGAAAATGGGCAATTAGTTGGAATTGTTACCCGTACCGATGTTCTCAGGGAATTGCATCAAGCGGAGGGGAAAAGTAGAGGGGAAGGACAGCCTAGATTAGAACATAGTGTTCAGCTTCCTAGTTTAGAACAATTACGCGATCGCCTGACTCCCCAACTTTGGCAATTACTCACCACCGCCTCCCAAGCCGCAGAACAACGGGGTTGGCATCTTTATTTAGTAGGTGGTGCAGTGCGGGACTTACTATTGGCTGAAGCCGCATCTGGGACTCTCTTTATTACAGATATTGACCTAGTGGTTGATGGTTTTCATCAAGCCGCAGATGTGGGTGCAGGGGTGGAACTAGCCAAAGCACTCCAAGAAATTTATCCCGCCGCCCGGTTAGAAATTCACGGGGCTTTTCAAACTGCGGCTTTGTTATGGCACAAAGACCCCAAATTAGATTCTTTATGGGTGGATATTGCTACCGCTAGAACAGAATTTTATCCTTACCCAGCCGCGAATCCAGAGGTAGAAGCAAGTTCCATCCGTCAAGATTTATACCGCCGTGACTTTACTATCAACGCCCTGGCTTTAAGATTGACTTCCCCTCGTGCTGGGGAATTACTTGATTTCTTCGGTGGATTACTAGATTTACAAGCCAAACAAATTCGAGTATTACACGCCAATAGCTTTATTGAAGACCCCACCCGCATTTATCGCGGTGTCCGGTTTGCGGTGCGTTTTGGATTTGATATTGAATCACGCACTGAAGAATATATTCGCTACGCCATTAATAGTGGCGTATATGACCGCACTGCCCAAACTAACACCAAAACCCCAGCCCTACAAACTCGACTCAAAGCCGAATTGAAACATATCCTCGAAGCCGCTTACTGGGAATTGGCTTTAAAGCTACTTGACGACTTAGGCGCATTACAGTGCATCCATCCCACCCTGAAATTAGATCCTGAACTTTTACGACAATTACGTTTATTAGAACGCTGTTGGCGGCGATTTGATGCTCAAAAAAAATTAATTCTTTGGCAGATGCGCCTAGAAGTCTTAATTGCTCACCTAGCACCACAATATCGCCACAAAGTAGCGAAAAATCTGCAACTACCAGAAGATAGTATAGAGCGATCGCATAAATTAGCTGCTGCTAAATCTGAAGTTAGAGACTTTTTAGTGATATCTAAACAACCTAGTCAAATAGTGCAAGTGTTACGCAAATATGATGTAGAAATGTTAATTTTGATTGCCATATCTAGTTCAAGAATAATTAGGCGGCAGATATGGCATTACTTAACAGTTTTATCTCATATCCAACCAATGTTAAATGGTAATGACTTAAAGAAATTAGGATACAAACCTAGTCCACGGTTTCGCCAAATGCTCGATGATATACTGGCAGCAACTTTGGATGGAGTGGTTCACAATCAAGAAGAAGCAGAAGATTTTTTAGCTAAACATTATCCTGTGTAATTGATATTCAACAAGGTGTGATTATGCAAACTCAAGCAGTAAGTAAATACTACACAACCGAAGAATATTTACAACTAGAGGAAACATCGGAATGCAGAAATGAATATCGAGATGGAGAAATTGTGCCAATGGCTGGTGGAACAACTAATCACAATGAAATAGCAGGTAATTTTTATGCCAATTTTAAATTGCAGATGCGAGGTAAAGATTACAAAATATACATGGGGGATGTTAAATTATGGATACCTCGTTATCGTATATACACTTATCCTGATGTCATGGTGATTCAGGGAAAACCGATATATGAAGGAAAAGGAACTACTACAGTTACCAATCCCGTAATGATTGTAGAAGTATTATCACAATCGACAGAAAATTACGATAGAACTAATAAATTTAGATATTACCGTTCTCTTCCGACACTGCAAGAATACGTGATGATTGACCAATATGAACACCTTGCAGAGCAGTTTTATAGAAATACTAATGGTCAATGGGTATTCACAGAATATGAATCAGGAGAATCTATATTATCACTCCAATCAATAGAATTTCAAATTGCTTTGAGCGATATTTATGCAGGTGTAGATTTGGCGATAGAAGAATAATAATGATTGTGGAGAGTGGAGGCGATCGCCTGTTTTTACCTTCATGATAAATCAACAGTCAAAACAGGCACACACATTCTTCTAAATTGTATCTGGATCTATATTTAACTCCCGCAGTTTCGCTGCCAAACGTGCTACTTGTTGTTGTGCTTGTTCAACTTGTTGTTGTGCTTGTTCAGCCGTTTCTTCAGGCGTGGGAACTAGTTGTCCATCTCGTGTAAAAAACCGCAATAGACCATCATAAACTCCTAAATACAACCCTAGCTGATGACTCCACAAATATCCTTGTGCATTTGCTTGTAGAGGGTGATATTCTCCATCTACTAAATGAAATCCTGCAAATTCTAATGTATGGGGATCGAACCAAAAGTAATCAGGTGTACGGAAGGTATCTTGATATATTTCTTTTTTTAACCCTTTGTCTGTTTTTGCTGTTGAGTCCGAGAGAATTTCTAAGATGACATTGGGATATTTACCTTCTTCTTCCCAAACCACCCAACTCTTTCGGGTTTTGCGTTCAGTTCCCAACACCACAAAAAAATCTGGGCCTCGGAAATATTCTGATTTTTTTTGGCGGGGACTGTAGTAAATTGTCAGGTTTCCCACCGCATAAAAATCATTTCTATCCCGCCATAACCATTCGAGACATTGTAAAAGTAGGATTATTTGTCTTAGATGTAGTTCTGTTTCCAAGGGAGGCTCATCACTATATAAGTCACCAGGGGGAAATAAAACATCTTGCGATATGTCTGCTTGCGATTCTAATTCTTGGGCAATGGTCATAGAATCAATACTGCATCAATTATTTCTGTGTCTATTTTAGCAGTGTTGTAGTTGGCGATCGGGTAGCGTACCGTAGGCAATAATCAATATTTTTAACCATAGTTATTTAACTGTTTTTCAAGAAAAATGGAGATGGAAAAATAGAAAAAGCGATCGCTAGAGATGAAGTTGCACATTGCGTCATGGAAATCTTTCGCTCCGTAGCAGAAGCCGTAAAGCATACGGGCAAGTTATAATTCTCTTGCGGACGAACGTAACAAAAATTTATGAGTAACCCCCTTTTACAAGCCTTTTTCGTGGGCAGAGCCTTGGCTGAAGTAGCGAATGAACGTTTAGAGGTCGTTTTGACCGATGCTTTGAGCGAAATAGGTAAATTTGATGCTGAGGCTAGAGAGCAACTACGCCAATTTACAGAAGAAGTCATAGAACGGGCAAACCGCGCAGCGAATGCAGCCCAAGCAGGTCAAACTACTACAGGTAGTAGCCAAACTGGTGCTGATGGGGTTGATTTGCAAGCCACAATTGATGAACTACGTGCAGAAATTGCCCTCTTGCGAAATGAATTACAACGTTATCGCAGTAGTTCTGTATAAATGTGTTCATTAGTCATTCGTCAAGAATTATTGACAAATGGCGTTTTGTGAAAAATAGTTTAAGGATCAGAGTGTCTTTTCTTCCAGGTTATTCAGTGAAAACCCAACGGTAAATTGTAGATATGGAAACTAGTTATTCAGATAAAGCATACCGTTGGAATCGGGAAAACTACTCCAGTAAGCGACGCTTCGTGGACATTTGGTCTTTTGTCTTGACCTTAATGTTCAAACTTTGGCGGTATAACAAATCTTGGAGTTATCCTGGCGGTGTCACTGAGGCGAAACAGGCGGCAAGGCGAAAAGCTCAAGCTGTCTGGATTCGCAATACCCTGCTAGACTTGGGGCCAACCTTTATTAAAGTCGGGCAGTTATTTTCTACCCGTGCGGATATATTCCCTAGTGAATATGTAGAAGAGTTGGCAAAGCTTCAAGACAAAGTACCTGCTTTTAGCTATGAGCAAGTAGAAAAGATTGTTGAGAAGGAATTAGGTAAAAAAATTCCCGAACTCTTTCAAAGTTTTGAACCGATTCCTTTGGCTGCTGCTAGCTTGGGTCAAGTACACAAAGCTGTACTGCATAGCGGGGAATCAGTTGTAGTCAAGGCGCAGCGTCCCGGATTAAAAAAGTTATTTGAAATAGACTTACAAATTCTTAAGGGCATTGCTCGCTATTTTCAAAACCATCCTAAATGGGGAAAGGGGCGAGATTGGACAGGTATTTACGACGAGTGCTGCCGCATTCTGTGGGAAGAAATTGATTATCTCAATGAAGGTAAAAATGCTGACACTTTTCGCCGTAACTTTCGCGGTTACGATTGGGTACAAGTCCCGAAAGTGTATTGGCGTTACGCCTCGCCACAAGTGCTGACTTTGGAATATTTACCGGGGATTAAAATTAGCCAATACGAGGCTTTGGAAGCCGCAGGTATAGACCGCAAAGCCGTTGCTCGTCAAGGAGCGCAAGCATACTTAATTCAATTGCTCAATGATGGCTTTTTCCATGCTGATCCCCATCCAGGTAATATAGCGGTTAGTGCTGATGGCTCACTGATTTTCTACGACTTTGGCATGATGGGGCGGATTAAATCGAATGTCCGGGAAGGACTAATGCAGACACTGTTTGGCGTTGCCCAAAAAGATGGCACTCGTGTAATCCAGTCTCTCATAGATTTAGGTGCGATCGCTCCCGTAGATGACATGGGGCCAGTGCGGCGTTCTGTCCAGTATATGCTGGACAATTTCATGGATAAGCCCTTTGAAGCCCAATCTGTGGCCGCGATCAGTGATGATTTATACGAAATAGCTTATAATCAGCCATTTAGATTTCCAGCAACTTTTACTTTTGTGATGCGGGCTTTTTCCACCCTCGAAGGCGTAGGCAAAGGCTTAGATCCAGAGTTTAACTTTATGGAAGTTGCCCAACCATACGCAATGCAGCTTATGACCAATATGAATGGTGCAGATAGCAATAGCTTCCTTAATGAATTAAGTCGCCAAGCCGTACAAGTCAGTACCACCGCTTTCGGATTACCACGTAGATTAGAAGATACATTAGAAAAGCTAGAGCGGGGAGATATGCGCGTGCGAGTGCGTTCTATAGAAACAGAGCGGCTTTTACGGCGACAGAGCAATATTCAGATAGGCATGAGCTATGCTGTGATAATCAGTGGATTTACCCTTTCAGCCACAATTTTATTAGTTAATCATTATGTATGGTTAGCACTGCTGGCTGGTTTAATTGCCGCAGCAGTCTCAGTAATACTGATTAGACTGCTTCTCCGTCTCGAACGTTATGACCGTATGTATTAATTGTTGCAGTGAAAAGCTATGAAACTTAACTTCACGGGTCTGAGCGATCCGGGACTTGTTCGTTCTAATAATCAGGATCATTACTACATCGACCCGGAAGGACGATTTTTCATTGTTGCTGATGGGATGGGTGGTCATGCGGGAGGAGAAGAAGCAAGTCGCATCGCCACGACAGTCATTCAAGAATATTTATTAGCTCATTGGGATAAACCTGATTCATCCGCAAAATTGTTAGAGCAGGCTTTATGGCAAGCCAATCAAGCCATTTTGGAGGATCAGCAAAGTCATCCTGAACGTGCTGATATGGGTACAACTGTTGTAGTCGTGATTTTTCGTGACTCGACCTGGTGCGCTCATGTCGGTGACTCTCGGCTGTACCGCTTGCGGGAGTCACAACTAGAGCAAGTGACGGAAGACCATACCTGGGTAGCTAGAGCCATCAAAATTGGCGATATCACCCCAGACGAAGCACGGACTCATCCATTTCGTCATGTACTATCCCGATGTTTGGGTCGAGAAGACTTACACCAGGTTGAAGTGCAGCCATTGGATGTTACAGATGGCGATCGCTTACTATTATGCAGTGATGGTCTAACTGAAGAACTGGTCGATCAAAAGATAGCTGATTCTCTCCATCACATCCCCATATTGGATCAGGCTGCTGTATCTCTAGTAGAAGCCGCTAAAGAACAAGGTGGACACGATAACATCACTATCGTCATTGTGGCGATCGCATAACAGCATTCCAAGTTGGCTGTTAGTAGTTAGTAAGGTGCGTCAGTAGGAAGAATCTCTTGGTATTTACAGGTTTTATCTGACTGACGCACCTTAAAATATAACATATGGGATATTTTGACGTTCTTATCGCACTTTTAGGGCGGTGATTCTAAAAATCACTTGTAAATTTGTAAGCCCCTCATAACTCATAACTCACTACTCAGCACCGGCTAAACGCCGCGCTACCGCTAACAGCACTCAGCACTCACCACTTTTCCTGTTTTTTGATAGCTTCAGGATTTTTGTAGTAAATATACTCAGCATTTTGTTCAACCTGAGCATTTTTCCTATTTACAACTTGATACAAATACTTTTAGCCACCAAAATTCCCTATTGGCGGCTGAAATTACACAATTTAGTTGATTGACATGTTGCACATCATAATGTAAGCAGCATATAATGCGATCTTAATACCCTTCACGACCACTCTTCTATGGAAATCTCCCTCTAGGGAAAATTTCCAGATGAAGGTAGGAACTGAAGGTAAAGAAGGATATTCAACCTACCTAAAATCTACCCCAAATCTGCCCAAGCGGACTTGGGTTATATGTCAGTAGGTTCTGGTGCAGAAAATACCCAAAAAAATCTCCCCTCTGAGGATATGGGCAATCTGCCAAAATAGTTGTTATCTTTCTTAATACAGAGAATTGGTAGCAAACCCCAAACAAGCCCTATTTTTATAGGACTTCTGTTACCAAAATCAACTTTACGCGTTGTCTTTTAGGAGTCTGTTATGGATCAACCAACGAAACTTTCCTTGGAACAGCAGTTTAGTATCCGCTCATTTGCCACTCAAGTACAGAATATGAGTCATGACCAAGCCAAAGACTTTTTAGTCAAGCTCTATGAGCAGATGGTCGTGCGTGAGGCAACTTACCAAGAGTTGCTTAAGCATCAGTGGGGCTTAGATTCTGGTTCCACTTTGGCATAGAGCAAGTTATGTGTCGCAGTGGGCGACCTCCTTCTCTTGCTCACTTCCAGGAAGGAAAGGAGCTGGTGATGTTGGGGCGTCAACTTCAAGATAAAGCTAAATCACTTCTAGGATGCCATTCATCAAAATCGAATAATACAGTTATTTGACTGTTAGCCCCGTACCTAAATAGTACCTAAATAACTTAGTTTTGGTTGATTTGTCAAACCATTAGCCAGCAATTCTGTAAATATACTTGCTAGTGCATAAATAATTTGACTATGCTTACTAACACTTATATTTCTAGTGTAACAAGCACAATGAAAACTTTACTTGTATTTGACTAAGCACTTGCTTGATTAGCTAGCACTGTTGACTATTATATTTATTCCCAATACTACTTACAACTAGATATATATATTATTTATAAAAATTTACAATTTTTGATATATGTTACATATAACCTAGAAAAATATTTACTAACCAGATATATCAAACCCAGAATCCATTTCCATTGCATCTAACTTGGCCAAAATTTGCGGTTTAATTTTCTCATACTCCCTTTTGAGCAAAGTTTTACTAATTTGGGGATCAGACACAGAGACAAAGGTTTTAGCAGCCACTATCCACTGTTGTAGTCGTTGACATTGAGCAGAGGCAATACTAGCAACTAGGACATGAGAACAGGTATTTGGTGATTCCCGTGCAAACAATAGCAGACGATAGTAACCTGTTTTTAAGATTAATTTCACCATCTCTTGACCGAGACTTGTTTTGAGGTCAAGGTAGTAAGGTAAGCATTTAGCCCCATACTTGCGATTGTAGAGAACAGTAATCCACAGCATCATCGGGTGGGGAGCAGTGATAAACAAAAATTGATTGTAACGGCTACAGACCAGACGTTGAATAATTTCTCGTTGTGGTAGCATCACCCATAAGGCTGGTATAACCTCACCATTGATTTGGATAGGTTGAGGAAAAACAATGTCAGCTATTGGTTTATTTTTTGGCCAAGAAGTTGTGAAAGTAATTTCATTTTTGGCTGGAGCTAACTGTAATGGCCTATTACCATTTGTCTTCTGTTCAAATTTAGCTTTAACGGTGACAGTATTAGTAGATTGGTGATATTCATCTTGAATTGGGGGTTTTTCATGTTGCTGTTCGATAGATTCTAAAGCTTGGAGTATTTCACTAATACTTTGGGGGCGATCCTTGACTTTTTTGGCTAAACAACTCATTACTAAATTTTCCACGTCTTTAGGAATCAGCAAACTAGGAGCGACTTCTGTAAAAGTACGTGGTGCTTGATGGTGATGTGCTTTATACCATGCTCCAAAAGAATGGGTTGAGGCCATGAGTGGCATTTTTCCTGTCAACATTTCAAACATCATCACACCCAAACTATAGATATCAGCGCGATTATCTAGTTCTTTGCCTTCCATTTGTTCGGGAGAGGAGTAGGCTAATGTCCCCAAATAGTATTTTGTGTGATCACCATTAGCCTGTAATAATTTAGCAATACCAAAATCTAAAATCTTGAGCAATTCCCCAAAACTGGGGTCTTGAATCACTAGCATATTGCTAGGTTTAATATCGCGATGAATAATTGGGCAGACTGAGCCATCAACTGGAATACCGTCATGAGCGCATTTTAAACCCAGGCAGATTTGACGTGCCATACTCACAAATCGGGGTAAAGATAGATTTTGCTGGCGAATTATCTGGTTGAGGCTTTGTCCTTGTAGATATTCCATGACGTAGTAAGGAGTTTTATTTTCATCTACGCCATAGTCCATGACGCGAACAATATGAATACTTTTTTGTCCTAGTAACGCGCAAGTTTTCGCTTCTCGCTCAAACCTATCTTGCAGTCGCATCTTTTCATTGTGTATTGACAATGCGAGAAACTTGACAGCAACAGGTACACCTCCCAATAAAACATCTTTAGCACGATATACTCTACCCATTGCACCAGTACCAATTAATTCTTGCAATTGGTAGCGTTTACTAAGAAAACGGCCAATGTTGGGGTCTGACATAGAAACCTCGACTCCAATGTTTAAGATTTAACAAATGTGAATTACACCTATCTTAGAGATAGGTGTTAAGTGTTGGGGTGGAAAAGTGCAATGAAATAACAGGGTAGATATATGCTGATGCTTCGCACTTGGGTTTTGATGTAGTGTTAGTTTGCCCAGTTTTGATAACCTAGATAACTTAAGCCATTAAAACAATTCGCAATTCGCAATTCGCAATTCGCAATGGACTAACTTCCCGCTTCGCTCTAAGCGCAGCTATGCCGCAGGCTTTACGCAATTACGTTTTGTGACGGGGACTTAACCCCGAAAGTTGGTTAAAACCCACACATAAAGATGTTAGTGCTGAGTCAGTATACTGAGTTTAAAATAGTGTTATTTATACAAGATTTTATAAAACAACTAATAAATTTAAGTTAGCCTCTAATTATTTGTCGGCTGAAGCTTTAATTTGGCTTCCATTGTACTGATTAAAGAATGACCAGCCATGATACCACTAGTGTGATAGTATGTATCGTCTGCAATTCGGTGCATCGTTTCAAAGCCACTACGACGCTGCTGATCGCTCATTACCCAATAACGTTGTATGATCGCTTCTAAACCAATCCAACCTTCACCTTCAACCTGACCTAACAGACTGTGCTGGAGTAGAAAAGTATATTGACGTTCCCCTTCATGCAATCGCCCCTTGTATTGTAAAGAGATATCAGGGCGATCGCTATCAGGAAAGATGAGCTTTGTTGCCATAGTAAACCAGTTATCTCGATTCCAAGCCACCAAGGTCATACCCTTGACGCTGATTGGCATTCCATTACGTTCTAGCCAATGGCCTTGAATTAGCCAGCGTCCTGGCTCTAATAAAAAAGTCTGCGCCACCTTGTATATTCCTTGCCTTAATCGAGTAATTAGTCCTCAGATTACAAAGATATAGTTGGAATTACAAAAATGTCAGGTGGGAAATAAGCAGAAAAGAATTCAAAATCAAGAAATGGGGAATTTCGCGGAATTGCTTCAAAACCGCGATGAATCTCATTACAACTTCTGTCCTGCAAAAATAGACCGCACTTCACCATTCCGCCGGACTATAGCTTCACCATTATTGACATCTACTAATGTCCAACCGCTAGAGCCAATACTTTCACCAACGTTAACGCGACGGCTAACACCGTTAGTTTGAAATAGTGCCACAGATTTATTGCCCAACTCTAGTAGTCCTTCTAGGGTATGGGTAGGAGCAGGGGGGGTAACGGTGAGGGATGCAACCTGTACTGCTTCCTGGTTGGTGGATGGTCTGGGTAAGCTAGCACCGAAGGGAACAACAGGCAAATTAGGCAGAGAATTGGGTGACTGTTGAACTTTGATAGGTGCATTTCGCACAGCCACAGGTTTCATGTCTGAGCGCACAGCCGCAGTTAACATATTGACTGTGCTTGGTTTTGCTGCTGGCTGCACTTTATTTAAGGTGTCATTAACTACATTCGGTTGATTTGCAACTGGTGCAGGTGGTAAAGGTGAAGGAATACCGGGAATTACTGGGAGTGCGGAGCGCATTGGTGAGGGTGGTTGGAAAACTGGAATATAGATGCGCTCGACAACATTGGTGGCTCGGCTAGATGGTGGTGTATTGTTAGCCGTTAGGGGTGATGGTAGATTACCGATAGGCTGATTGTCAGATGAAGCGACAGATGTTGGGTTAGAAATCACCCGATTGGCTAGTTGGGAACGGACTGCACGTTGGGTTGTGCTATCTTTTTTATCGATGATGGCTAATGCTCCCATCATGTAATTGACTAACTCAGCCTGCACATCTGGTTTTGTAGGCAATTGCGCCTGTGGTACATAAATAGTGGGTTGGGTGAGTTTAGAGGTCAGGAGAACTAAGACCCCAGATTGCACTATATATAGTACGCCTGCGATCGCCACACCGATAGTTGTACCTCCAATCAGTAGTTTACCCAGGGTTAGTTTCGCTGTTTGAGTAATTTTACTGATTGATTTGCTCTGAGGTTGATCAACTACAACAGTGCTGACTTGTTTGTTCCTAATAGCTGTAACAGTCTGTACGGAATGCTTAACTGTATTTGGTAAGACAATCTGTGGTATTTCAACAGTTTGCAGATGGTCATACTCTAAAGTTGTTTGCTTAGATGTATACGACCAGTCACCGACAGATGCAGTAGCTTGGCGTAGTGGTTGCCTATTGTGGAAATTGACATCCAGTATGTCATCGATACTGGCAAACAGTTCATCCATCAAGCCATCAGCATAGAGTTCTATTGACCAAGGCTCGTTAACAATCAAGTCTTCTGATGGTTCTGGGACAATGAGATGGGTGCTAACTTCTCGTAACATAAGCAAGTTTTGGGTGGTAGTTGCCAGGATGGGGCAACACCGCCCCTTTTACCTGGGTATCAGGATTTTCAAAATATTCAATCTCCCGTCCAAACTAGACGAGTTGATTGTTGAGTGTATGAAATTCAACTCCAAGATGGGGATCGTAGATGATGCCAGGGCTGAACTCTTGTCATCTATCTTACCCATCCCCCCCTCTACTATACTCACCCTTTATAAAGACGAAGTTAAGATAAAGCCGCAAACCCTGATTGGTTCTTAGATTGACGCAATTCTAAAAAAATTAGTAAGGCGTTAACATCAGCAGGATTGACACCCCCAATTCGCGCTGCTTGACCAATTGTGAGGGGTTGTACCTGATTGAGTTTTTCCCGTGCTTCTTTAGAAAGAGTCTCAATTTTTGTGTAGTCTAAATCCGCAGGTAATTGGCGGTTGGATTGACGGGCAATTTGTTCGATTTGGCTTTGTTGTCTAGCAAGATAGCCAGAGTATTTAATGTCAATTTCTGCCCCTTCTCTTTCCGCTTGGCTGAGACTGGGGTTGCCGAGTCCATATTTATCAAGGTCTACATAATGAAATCCAGGACGGCGTAGCAAGTCAGCTAGGGTAATCGAACCTCTGATGGTTTGTTGGGTATCAGAGGCGATCGCTTTACCAATTTCATCATGTTCTTTAACTCTGGTAGCATACAGGCGTTCTTTCTCAGCCGTAATCTGCGCCTGTTTGTTGGTGAATAGTTCCCAACGGCGATCGTCAATTAAACCAATTTCTCGCCCTAAAGGTGTCAACCGTTGGTCAGCATTATCAGAACGCAGCAGTAAACGATACTCTGACCGACTAGTTAACATCCGGTATGGTTCACGTAAATCCTTGGTACACAGGTCATCTAGCAAAGTACCGAGGTAACTTTGCTCACGGGGGAAAATAATCATTTCTTGACCGCGCACAAACCGCGCCGCGTTAATTCCCGCCACAATTCCTTGGGCTGCGGCTTCTTCATAGCCTGTTGTGCCGTTAATTTGTCCTGCACAGAATAACCCCGCAATCTTTTTCGTCATCATTGTGGGGTAACACTGGGTAGCAGGCAGATAATCATATTCTACTGCGTAGGCTGGACGTAGCATTACGCAGTTTTCTAATCCGGGTAGACTCCGTAACATTTGCAGTTGCAAATTTTCCGGCAACCCTGTGGAAAACCCTTGGATGTATAGTTCGGGAATATCTCGTCCTTCTGGTTCAATAAAGATTTGATGGCTTTCCTTATCGGCAAAGCGGACAATCTTATCTTCAATACTGGGACAGTAACGCGGCCCTTTGGCTTCTACCCAACCGCCGTACACTGGAGACAGGTGCAAGTTTTCCCGAATTAAACGATGGGTTTCGGCGGTGGTACGGGTCATGTAGCAAGGCATTTGTTCCCGTTCTACCCATACTTCGGGGTCAAAACTAAACCACCGGACTTCTGCATCCCCTGGCTGGTGTTCCATTTTGCTATAGTCTACCGATCGCCTGTCTACCCGTGCAGGTGTACCAGTCTTGAGTCTGCCGGTTTCAAATCCCAAGCGATTTAGGGTTTGGGTTAAGCCTTCCGCCGCAAATTCCCCAGCGCGTCCAGCCGCCATTGACTTATTTCCGACCCAAATCTTGCCACCGAGAAATGTACCCGTGGTTAAAATTACAGCTTTGCACTCAAAAGTCACGCCAAAGTAAGTTTCTACCCCAATAACTTCATCGTTAGCACCCAAAACCAAGTCTGTAACCATCCCTTCCCGGATGCTCAAATTCTCTTCGTTTTCGACAATATTTTTCATGACAGCCGCATATTCCCGCTTGTCAGTTTGGGCGCGTAATGCCCATACTGCCGGACCTCGTGAAGAGTTGAGGATGCGTTTTTGTAGATAGGTGCGGTCTGCCATTTTGCCAATTTCCCCACCTAAAGCATCTATTTCATGGGTCAATTGCGATTTAGCAGGGCCACCCACAGCCGGGTTGCAGGGTTGCCAAGCAATTTTATCTAAATTTAATGTCAATAGCAGGGTACGACAACCGAGGCGGGCAGTAGCAAGGGCTGCTTCGCAACCGGAGTGACCTGCACCGACAACGATGACATCAAAGGCATCTTGCCCGAAAGCATTTTTGGTAAAAGAATTGTGCATGGTCATAAGCAATTCAAAATTCAAAACTTAAAATTAAAAATGAAGGATAACAGCTATGGTGAGAAATCCGGGGTAAGTAGGAAGCACTACATTTCTCTGATTGCCAAAGTTTTTTATTGATACCTGCTTACTTAGCCCAGTCAGGTTTATTTACAATTTTAGCTGATTCTGTGATGTTATGGATGTTACTTATATTTTATAAACTTTTTGGGGTAATTTTGATTAATTAAAATATTAGGAAAATAAATTTATCTTTATAATAGGAATTGGTAGAATTTCAATTAATTAGTTGTATGTTTAACAATCCTCTATGAGAAGATTCTTAAAAAGAATAAAGTTGACTGCTGTTACTATATTAATTGCTTTTACTTTAGTTGCCAGCAATGTAGTAAATCATCGCCAAGTAGATGCAAATGCTCAATTGATAAATGAATGTTTAATGGTAGGACAAAAAGACTGTAATGCTCTTGCTACAGCACCTAGAATACCAACAGCTATACCTGAGATTGAGCAGTCAGACAAAGAACGCTTTTTGGCTGCGATCACCAATAATTTATCCACCATTCCCCAGCCGGGTAGTTATGAATATATTTTACTCAAAGCATACGGTGCAGCTTTTGTAAATCAAAATGCAGCAGTTAAATTACCATCAACAGTTCTGCTAAATAACGAGGAAGAAACCCAAACATTTCAAAATACTTTAACAATGCTTAAAGTCAATGGTACAAATGACTGTTACTTACAAGCATCAGCCGCCGCAGCTTTAAATCAAGCCCGTTCTCAAGAAAATATTCCCTTAAAATCTGGCTATGGTTCTGGTGATTGTACTCGCAGTTTTGCTACTAATTTAAGGTTTTGGAATAAGTATGCTAACCGAAATACGTTAAATCAAGTGAGAGAAGGAAGAGAAACAGCAATCCTTGGTGTTGTTGCACCACCAGGAACATCACAACATCTTTGGGGATTAGCAATTGATTTGCGGGTATCTCATCCCAAACAAAGACAAATTCTCAATCAAAATGGTTGGTTTCAAACTGTCGCCAAGGATGTTCCACACTGGACTTATTTAGGTTTAAGTGAGCAAGATTTACTCAATTTTGGTTTAAAAAATCAAGTAGAAAGAGGAATTAGCTATTGGGTGACACCACTTTAGTTATGTCTATAAATTTTAAATATTATTTCTGAAAGCTTCAAAAAAAGTTGGTAGTAAAAATTTTATTACTACCAACTTTTTTTATATTTTTAGAGGTATTAAAACGGCAATATTCTTCTAATTGTCCGCTCGATAATTTCTTTAGCCAGATTATTAACCCAGTTATTTACATCTCCTTCTGAAACTTTTTCTGCATCTACATTCGCTGGTGGTTTATTATCTAATTTTATCTCTGATTTATTGATACCAGCTTCCGATATTAATCCCAAAAAACTGTTAGAAGGAATTGCTGAATTGAACCCTGTTTTAATTTCTTCAGTTTTACCTCCAGACTCATTTTGTACTGGTCCTACAGTATCACCTTGACCGTGAATTCCTACGACGCGTCCAGAAACATCAAATACAGGCCCACCACTCATACCCCTGCGTGTTACAGCATCATAGCGCATGGTGTAACCCTCGTTGTTGCTGGAACGAATAGTTGTAACTTGTCCGTTAGTGAAGGCGTATTCTCGTTCTGTTCCCCCTTTAATTGGTAGGGGATAACCAGAAATATAAATACCAGAACCAATGCTGGCTTCGTCAGAATTTGTTAATGGTGCAATAGTCAATCCGTCCTTACTTTCAAATTTGACTATGGCTAAATCAAGACTTCCTGTACTCCCCGATAAACTTTGTACTTCTTTGACAGAATATTCTTTACCCTTGAAAGTCCTAATCATGTATTCAGAATTAGGATTTTTAACTACATGATTGGCGGTTAAAGCTGTGTAAGTGTTACCATTTTTGGCAATAATTACTCCAGACCCACTATCGCCAGGACTCAGAGTATTATTAATTTGGACAGTGGTAGGAATTGCAGTTTGTGCAACTTCTTTAGCAGATTTAGCAAATGCAGGCTGAGTGATTACAATACTGGCAACAACTGCTGTTCCTGCTAGTAAACTTGGTAGTGGATATAAACGATTCATAATTATTTTCTCGAAATGAATTGCAGGTATGTAGTAATTGGGATTCCCCAACTGGAATGAACCATTTGGTTTAATAGTTCTGGCTTGGGGGATGTACCATCATCAAATGTATAAACTCCAAAATCTGGGTCACGGTTTTTTACCCGTCCGTTAATTCCCACCAATAGACCTTGTTGGTTAAAAATCGGGCCGCCACTCATCCCTAAACTGATATTATTGGTGTAACCTAAGCGATATCCTTGGTAGAGTGACTTAAGTAAAAGTAAAGACACTACTCCTTGGGTAAAGCGAAACCCCCGGATACCCTGATCAAAAGTTGTGGTGATCTGGTCTTGGCTATACATAGGAAATCCAGCTGTATGCACAAGTTCACCTGGTGTTACAGGTTGCGGATGAATGGCGGCGATGCGGTAAGGCTTTGCACTACGAAACTGAACAACAGCCATATCTACTTTCCCCACTTGCACAGAATTTTGTGTCAGGGGAAGATGTTTTGTACCATCAAATGTCATTATTGTCAATTGATTAGTAAACCCAACTACGTGCCAACTTGTCAATAATGTATAAATTTGTCCTTGTCGCCGCACGATTACACCCGAACCTGATGCGGAATCTGTGAAAATACGAACTGTGGTTTGACGAGCAATTTGTTTGATTTCTGACTGCACTACATCAGTGAATATAGCGGGACGAACCTCTGCTATACAGATCATCGGATGAGTGCTTAATAATCCAACGCCAACACTAATCCATCCCAGTCGTATTAATAACATTTATAACTCCCTAAGATTACCAGGAGAAGGTTGTTGGGGTGCGGGTTGAGAGTTATTGGTAGATGGTGCTGGAGTGTTATCTTCACCTAAGTAGCTGCTGACATCAATGTAAGGAATCTCACCACTTTCGTAAAGTGAAGGCGTTCCGGCTCGACCTTCGCGCCATGCTAAAAGATTGTTCAGTGTTGTTACTGCATCTTGCTTTGGTTTGAGGGTATAAATAAGCCCTTCGCAGCGACCATTAAATTGACTGGCGGTACAAACCACTCGTTGGCGATTCATGATCCCGACAGTAATAAATCTCAACCTCTTTTGTTGGCGGTAAGTTTCCAAACGACCACTCACTTCTCGACAACGGGTGAGTGAGTCGTAACCACCTAAATTAGAAGTCCACCGAATCCAAGGCTCTATACCACCAATATCGTTACGGTACATAGTAATTGGTTTTCCTGTGGAGGTATCGCAGTAAAAACCTCTAGTATTTTGTGTCCAGCCTGGTTGCTGTGTGTTAATAACTGTACCGATAGCGATCGCACTGGCTGTAAAGATTGTGATTAATGATGAAATTTTCATTGAGTAGGGTAATTTTACGTAACTTAGATAACAATAACGTATTTATTATTCTATTTGCAAGCGCAGATAAGCGATTTATCTCTTGATGAAGAGCAAAGGGAGCAGGGGTAGGCTAAATCTGATACGCGTAAGAGATGCAGAGATTGAGCAATTCAATTTTTGGCTGTCAATAACACAACTCAGCCCAAAAGTATAATGTTTAGCAACTTTGATAATTACTACAATAAAATAGTCACACACCCAACTCTGGAGTTCTCACAGTGGGCTTATTTGATGATTTTAGTCGGTTTCTGGAAAACCGTTTAGAGGAATTCTTGCGTAATAATCCGCATCTGGAATTAGAGGCGTTGTTAGAACAGCTGCGACAGCAAGAGGAAGATACATTAAAATTGATTGCAGATTTACAATTGCAAGAGAAGCGATCGCAAGAAGATATTCTCTCCACTGCACAAGAGATTCAGCGTTGGCATATTCGTGTGCAGAAAGCTAAGGATTCAGGGAGACAAGATTTAGCTGCGGCGGCGCAAGAGAGAGAAGCAACCCTATTGCGTGAAGGAAATCAGCTTTGGGGACATATGCAAGGCTTGAAAGAACGCATCGCCCAATCTCAAGAATTGTTACACAAAATCCAAGTGCGGCGGCAGGAGGTACAAACCAAAGCAGCAGAAGCACAAACAACACGCGCTAAAGCCCAGACGCAACAGCGTATAGAAACTAACGGTTGGTGGAATACCGCTAACACCTCTAGCAGTGGATTTGATGACTTAGAAGAAAAGTTTCGGCGTTGGGAAACCGAGGATGAATTAGAACAGATGAAGCGCAATTTGGGAAAATAATCTGTACATTCCCAAACTTAAGAATGAAGGACATCCCCAAAAATTTTATCCTTCATTCTTCATATGTCATTAAATCTAGAAAAATCTGCTTTATTCTTAATTGAATTTTTACTAATTATCAATTATCTAAATTTTAAAATGTTTGTAGTAAGGACTTTAGTCCTTATTTTAGGACTCAATACTATTTTTTTACATTACCTAACATGGTTTGGTTTTTCCAGTCGTTCTACTTTCAATAAATAGTGAAATCTTTGTTTATTTTTTATATCAAGATTCAATTCTCTGCTAAAGTTGAATTAACCAGAGTGACAGGCTTGCTTTTTATTAATTTGTGATTTTTGTGATTGCCGCAGTATTTTTTGTCGTTCCAGATTACAACTGAGGCATGGATAGAAGTATATTTTTAGATGTGTTATATAGCCTACAAAGACTATTTGTAGGTTACATCCCTGCTGCTGTTGTAGGTAGTTTCTTCGGATATTTAATTGGAGTCAATGGTGCAATTTATGAAATATTTAGACGAATAGTTCAGATACCTCATAGTATCCCCCCTGTAGCTTGGCTACCCCTAATGCTGGTTATATTGCCAGAGAAAGAATCAGCAATTGTGATAGTAATTTTTGTTGCTACCTTCTGGACAATTCTGATCAACACAGCCATAGGTATGCGACATTTTCGCAGACAAGACAATAACTTTCGAGTAGCTATATTTCATATATTTCATGCTCTGAAAGTTGGGGTTTGGGTAGCATGGTTTACAGTAATTGCCGTAGAAATGCTAATAGATCAAAAAGGACTTGGTTCTCTGGCTTGGAATGGATATAAATCTGTCAACATCAATTACATATTTGAGGCAATAATTTATATAGGTGTTATTGGTTTTTTGCTGGATCAGTTACTCGACTTAGCAGGATATATGCTGGCTCAGATTGTGAGTAATGGTAAAAAATCTGACTGAAATAGTCCTAAATTTTTAAGGTGCGTTAGCCTACGACATAACACACCCTACTGAGATAGTCCTGAATTTGGCAATTTTTAACTGATTAGTTGATGCTCAATTTTAATCTTACGACTTGCCATATTCTGCATAAACAAATCTGTTGTTAGTGCTGCTTCCACTGGCCAAACTCCTGGTTTTTTGAGTTTACCTGCTAATAATAATTGAGCAATACTCCCCGTACCACATCCAGCTGCAATGGCGGTATTTTCATGTACTAAATTTGAGCAATAAACAGCATCCTTACCATTTATTTGCCCTGCAACTTCTGAACGCACTGCTACCCCAATACCACTAAAAACATTGGTGACATCTGTCATTAAATGACCGACATGAGACAAAAATTCAATTGTACTGTGACGCTGCATCCACCACTTAGGAAAAATGTGGGCAGTAATCCAAGTCAGATGATTATAAAAATCTGGGACTGAACCAAACTTAGTAATCACAGTGTTGACATTGGGAAAAGCATGGGGAATTGTGAATGTTTCTGGCATATCAAACCAGTAAACTCCACTGCGTTGATAAGGAGACGGAAAATTGACAATTTCTCTGTCACTATATGGCTTAACTAATTGCCATTGTCCATCTATCCAAGCATCAAAAGGATGTTGCAATCCTAAAAAAGTGGTTCGCATGACGGTAATACCAGCACCACCAGAACCAGCAACTAAATAACTTAAATGTACCTTTTCTGGCTCATGGAATTGCTCGATACCTTGGCGTACCATACTATTAGAAATGCCGGGAAAAATACCAGTATTAACAATAGCAGTCACCCCAGCCGCTACGGCTTGTTCATGATAATTTAAAGCTTTGCTGGTAAAAGAACGGTGGTCACTAACATCTAAATAATTGACCCCATGTTCAATGCAGAGTTTAAGAACATTAGCATCACGGTAATGAAACGGCCCCGCACAATGGATAACTATATCAGAGTTGGCGATCGCTTCCCTCAACTTGTCAACATCTGCCAAGTCCAACACCAGCAAAGGAAAATCAACCCCCTTACCCATCTCTGGGGAACGCCCCGTGATAGTAATTTTTGCTTGGGTGTGGGTAGCTATATCCTGGGCAACACTGCTACCAATGCGCCCCCTTCCTCCCAGAATTAAAACGCGGTCTGTCATTACTCCCTGTAGGCAACGATACCTCTATTTGACCAGTTTTTTGTCCTGTTGGCATCAGTTACAAGTATGAATTCGTAATTCGTAATTCGTAATTCGTAATTTGTCCCCTACACCCCTACACCCCTCCCTCTAAAACACCCTTCTCAAGAAAGCGATAATTTCCGCCCAAGCTGAGGTAGAGGCGGCTGCATCGTAGCGATAACCATCGTCGCGCATGAATGTATGTTCTGCTTCATACAGATGCACTTGGTGAGGAATTTTAGCTTGTTCTAAAGCTGCAATTATAGTGTGGCGGTCATTTTCTGGGATGTGGGGGTCGAGAGTACCCAGTATTAATAACATTTCATTGGTGATTTCATTTACTCGGTTGATGGTATCAGCGACTCCTTTACCTAGTTTGCCGCTAGGAATACCTGTAGGGTAGCAGCAGACGGAGGCTTTAATTTCACTAGCAAAGGCGGCTCTAAAGGCTAAATGACCACCGATACAAAAGCCGAGAGTGCCGATTTTGTTTGGATTGACTGCACTTTCACCTTTAAGAAAATCAATCATAGCACGACAATCAGCATCATATTCTGCGATCGCAGTTCGCCGCGCATCATTATTACCTCGCATTCTCCCCAAATCATCCGGCTGAATCACCATCCCAATTGGTTCAAGACGATGAAAAATCTCTGGTGCTGCTACCACATAGCCAAATCCCGCTAAGTAGTTAACTAAACGCAGCATGGCATCACCCAACTGATAGATATCACTGTAGAATAAAATCCCAGGGTAAACGCCTGATGGTTTAGGAGAAGCAACATAAACCCGCATCAAGCTATCATCTACCCGTAACTCCACATTACGCTTAGTAATTTGCACTTTTTTCGCTCCATCTCATGCTTTCAATAGCTTCTACATGAGTGAGTGGGGAAATCGGGATTTAGTCATTAGACCTCTTCCATAAATATTTTTTTGTTTCGCGCATTCGCCCTTGGCGTTCCCGCAGGGTAGGCGCAAAGGCGCAAAGAAGGACGCTATAACTTTTGCAAATGGTCTATTAGTCATTAGTTTTTCTACCCTTGTCCCCCTTCCCTTGTCCCGTTATCCCTTCAAATTACGTGGCGGTACAGTTTGCCCCTCATAGAACTGCTTACGGAGTTTGGTTAAGCCTAACCATGCTGCACCGAAGATAATAGGCGTTACTGTCTCCAAAACTATCACCGGAACTGATGTGATATCTAAAAATAACGACAATATCGGGCTACTTGCTAAAGAAACAGCAGCTATTACGCCACTCCAGAACCTTAATTGCTCAATCCTCGCCAACGCAGTTCTACAACTGGCACACTTTTCTGTATGGGAATAATACCTTTCTAGTAAATATTCTTGAGGAATTGGTGGCGGGAAAGCTTCTCCTGGGAACGGTTCAGCGTTGTAATTATTCACCCACTGACGCAATTCAAATACAAAACTATCTGCTTTTGTCGGTAGATAGAAGGCTTTAGAAAAATTCGGACTACCGCCTTTTGCTTCTAGATAGCGTTCTTGATAGTGGAGAAAAATTTGGTCATCTTCTAAAACACCATTCTGCCCCAGGTGATAGTACCAGCGAGGCCTCAACTTAATAAATATACCCGGCAGTTTGGAAGGAAACTTAAAGGGAAAACGGGCGAATAAACGACATTCACCTTTGCGGATGGGTGTAGCGTAGACAACGGTAAGAATCCTACCGCGTTCCGCGTTGATATCGTGCCACATTAAAGCAGGTGCAACAAAGGTTGTAGATAATTCTCCTGTTTGTCCAGGTTTTAGTCCTTGCTTCCAAATGCCTTTAAAACCGTGTTTGTCAGATTTCGCCACCTCCAGTTCTAAAGGTGCGGCGTTTTTTCTATTTCCTACTGTGCTGTGATGGGTGAAAGCAACATGGCTGGGGTCAAGTATATTCTCCAGCAGCGTGAGTGCATCGTAAGGTACATCTCTAAAGGTATTGATGATAACCCACCCATCAGGCGATGTTTCTAATGGTTCAATAACAGGAATTTTAATTTTGTTAGCGTTCTCTGGGTTGCCAGCATACACAAATAACATACCCTGCCGTTCAGTGGTAGGCAATGATGACGCACAAGCGCGTTGAGAAGTCTCCGCTTGTCCGCCTTCCGGCTGCTGGGGAATGCGCTGACAATTGCCATCACCAGAAAAAGACCAACCGTGATAAGGACACTCTAACAGTCCTTCTTCATTAATTCGGCCTTCAGAAAGTTGTGCGAGACGATGGGGACACTGGTCTGCAAATACTTGCCAGGACTGAGATTGCTTGTCCCACCAAATGACGATATCTCGACCCAACAGAGTAAAAGCAGTTGGTTTTGATTTATCTAAATCTTCTAGGTAATGGACAGGATACCAAGCTTCATTCCAGTCAAAAGACTGCGGGTCACTGCCACCAGGTAACATTTCCTCTACGGTAGATTTTATCTCTAGCATCTTTTCGTTTATTAACGTCGCGTCATTTCAAACAATTGTTGGGCGTTTTTCCCTAAGAAAGCCTGAAAAAGTTCTTGCTTACCTGGTGCTACTTCTACTAAATAACGTTGGGCAATTTCATAATAGGCATAAGTCCAAGGAATTTGTATTTCTTCACCGCTAATATCATCAATGACTGTCACCATTTCCTTCACTGCTGCGGTGGCGGTTTGACGTAAACCACAGGTAACATCACCCTCAATTTCTGCTTTCATCGGTACACCCAAACTAGCCAAACCACGAGCAGTAGTATCTATATCTGGGTATGCTGGCGTATTTTGGCGGTTAACGTAGCCAGTAAAATGATTGACAGCGTAACCATGTAACAGCACCCAAGCACCATATTGAGTAACTTGATTTACTGCTTCTATTGTAGAACGTAGAGGAATTTTCCAAGGACGAGTAAAAGCTGTTTGGAGTTGTTGAGTAATACTTTCATTATCACCCTCTTTTTGTAGGAAGGGAAAAGTCACTTGATGCTGAATTGTAGAGCCGGTTTGATAAATTAGTTTGGCAATATTATCAGGTAATTCATCTACAATTAACTCACTAATAAACAGCTTGGGTAAATCAAATTCTACTTGTTGTGGATGGTGATAGTAACGAGCATAAAGGTGAGTTTGAGGAAAAGTATATTCCCCAACTGGTTCGTAACCCAAGGCTTCGGCGATTTGTCCTAAATAGTTGATTCCTAAGTTAACGTGACCTTGAGGACTATCAACTACCATCCGCAAAGACCGAAAGGCGATATGGTCATTGGCGACTGTTCCACCCGCCGCAGTAATCATTTGTTCATAAGTTTGGGCATAATTAACTCTGGCTTTGTATTCTTGCCAAAGTGATTCCCAGAGATGACAAGCAATTTCAGGCTTCATTTTAATTTTGAATTTTGAATTTTGAATTTTGAATTTTGAATTGATTTGTCCCTATTCCCTTTCCAAATGCAAAATCTCAGCGAGAATATCCAAGGCGGTTTGAATTTGGTCGCTTTCAATAACTAGGGGTGGACAGAAACGAATTGCGGCTTTACCACAACCCAGCAATAGCAGACCGTGTAAGAAGGCGGATTGAATGATGCGATCGCGCAATCTGATATCATAATTTCCATCTGCATCAAATAAATCGACTGCTACCATCAAGCCTATGCCTCTCGGTGGGGACATTCTGGGAAATGTTTCATGCAGTTTTGTCAGTCCAGCTTTTAGCAGTTCTCCCATTTCCGTAGCGTTACTCATCAAGCCACTATCTAATAGTCGCAACGTCGTAATAGCTGCTACACAAGCTACAGGGTTTCCGCCAAAGGTGGTGGCGTGAGAACCAGGTGGCCAGGTCATTAATTCAGGACGGGCGAGAATTGCACCTAATGGTAAACCACTGGCTAGACCTTTGGCTGTGGTAATAATATCAGGCATTACACCCCAATGCTCAATGGCAAATAAGCGTCCGGTGCGTCCCATACCTGATTGCACTTCATCGACTACCATTAAGATGCCGTGACGATTGCAGATATCCCGGATTCTGGCTAAAAATCCATCTTCAGGGACTATGTAACCACCTTCGCCTTGAATGGGTTCTACTATAATGGCGGCTATTTCCTGGGGCGGTAGGATGGTGTTAAATAACTGTTGTTCTAGCTGGTCAAGACTGGCGTGAGTCCCGTAGGGAATATGAGTTATCCCTGGAACTAATGGCCCGAAATGGGCGCGTTGGACTGTTTTAGAACCAGTTAGAGACATTGCGCCGTAGGTGCGTCCATGAAATGCACCTAAAAAGGCCACGATGAGCGATCGCTTGGTGTAATATCGAGCTAGTTTCATCGCTCCTTCGTTAGACTCTGCGCCGGAGTTGGTGAAAAATACCCTCCCACCGTGGGGAAAGGGGGCGCGAATGGCTAAATGTTCGGCGAGTTCTACCATCGGTTCATAGTAAAAATCCGTCCCCGACATATGCAACAGCCGCGCCGCCTGTGACTGAATTTCCTTGACTACTTCCGGGTGGGCGTGACCGGTGGCGGTGACAGCAATACCTGCGGTCATATCTAGAAATACGTTGCCGTCTACGTCTTCTAGCATACAACCCTCGCCACGAGCCACCACTAGGGGATAGTCGCGGGTGTAAGAAGGGGAAGTTACGGTGCGATCGCGTTCTACAATAGCTAAAGCTTTCTTTCCTGGTAAGGATGTCACCAAATGCGGCGCACGAGGTAAAGATTGATTAATGGGGATACTTAACATTTTGTTTTAATTTTTTGCTAAATACGGATAATTAAACTGTAATGTGCAAATAGTAACAGTAGCATTTGATTCTATTCTGTATATAACTTACGCATTGACAGACTCGCAATAATATGTACTAGTGATTGTGGAAAAATACAGATAATTTTTCATGAATCCCCAGAAGGATTTTTTGATTTGCAGTTCCAATAAAAAAATCTCGCAGCCATAGATACCCCTAACTTTTCACGGTATCTGGAAAACCCCTCTCCATAGAGCGAAGCTCTTCTCGTAGAGTACCTCTCCCCCGCAAGGCTACGGTGTACACACATCTTTTTGCTGGGTGCAAAATGTGGTTTGATCCCCCTAAATCCCCCTTAAAAAGGGGGACTTTGATTCTTGTTCCCCCCTTTTTTAAGGGGGGTTAGGGGGGATCAAAACGATGTGGGATAAGGTTATCAGACTTGTGTGTACACCGTAGCCTGCAAGGAGAGAGGTTAGAGTGTATTGCATACAAACGAGAACTTCTATATTCATAACACCATCATTCAACCTCAGAACTAGAAGATTCTCCTTTGCAGCAAGAACATTCTCACTGGAAACAGGGAGGTTCTCGTTTGAAACAGAAACATTCTCGTTTAGAACAAGAACCTTCTCACTGGAAACAAGAATACTTTAGTTGGAAACAGGAACATTCTCGTTCGCAACACGAAAGTTCGGGTTCTGAACATGAAACTTTGTGTTCAAAACAGAAAACTTGGAGATAAAAGCTAGAGTGATGAGGTTGGGAAGGTATATTTTCGTGTTCTCATTAGAGACAATCGCGTAAAATTGCTAAATTCTCACGCACAGTCACAGTATTAGGATGATTCGCTCCTAAACTTCGCTCTAAAATATTCAAAGCTTGGGAATACAGAAATTCGGCTCGCTGGTAGAGTCCTTGGGAATAGTAGAGTAATGCCAAGTTGTTGAGGCTGTTGGCGACATCGGGATGATTGTCTCCCAGCAGGCGTTGTCTGAGTTCTAAAGCTTGGAGATACAGGGGTTCGGCTTGGTCGTACTTTCCTTGGGAATTGTAGAGTCCAGCCAAGTTGTTGAGGCTAGAGGCGACATCGGGATGATTGTCTCCCAGCAGGCGTTGTCTAAGTTCTAAAGCTTCGAGATACAGGGGTTCGGCTTGGTCGTACTTTCCTTGGGATTCGTAGAGTCCAGCCAAGTTGTTGAGGCTAGTGGCGACATGGGGATGATTGTCTCCCAGCAGGCGTTTATAAAGTTCTAAAGCTTGGAGATACAGGGGTTCGGCTTGGTCGTACTTTCCTTGGGAATAGTAGAGTAATGCCAAGTTGTTGAGGCTAGAGGCGACATCGGGATGATTGTCTCCCAGCAGGCGTTGTCTAAGTTCTAAAGCTTCGAGATACAGGGGTTCGGCTTGGTCGTACTTTCCTTGGGATTCGTAGAGTAATGCCAAGTTGTTGAGGCTAGTGGCGACATGGGGATGATTGTCTCCCAGCAGGCGTTTATAAAGTTCTAAGGCTTGGAGATACAGGGGTTCGGCTTGGTCGTACTTTCCTTGGGATTCGTAGAGTAATGCCAAGTTGTTGAGGCTAGTGGCGACATGGGGATGATTGTCTCCCAGCAGGCGTTTATAGAGTTCTAAAGCTTGGAGATACAGGGGTTCGGCTTGGTCGTACTTTCCTTGGGAATAGTAGAGTAATGCCAAGTTGTTGAGGCTAGAGGCGACATCGGGATGATTGTCTCCCAGCAGGCGTTGTCTAAGTTCTAAAGCTTCGAGATACAGGGATTCGGCTTGGTCGTACTTTCCTTGGGATTCGTAGAGTGCTGCCAAGTTGTTGAGGCTGGTGGCGACATCGGGATGATTGTCTCCCAAGCGGTTTTGTACTGTTGATAAACACTGCTGATACCAAGGTTCGGCTTGGGTATATAACCCTTGTCCTTCATAGAAATAACCCAAGCCGAAGAAAGGCGAAATTAAATCTTCATCACTGACATATTGAATGAGATTGTTTGCTACTTCAGTTATGTGTGGTATGGCAAGGGAAACAGCGTTAATTTCTTCAAGGGTAGGAGTCTCAGGAATTTGTTTAGCAACTGCTACCATTACCTGACAAAACGATCGCTTAAATTCCTCTGCTTGCTCTAAACCTGTAAACTTAGATTGGAAAAATTCCCGCAGTAGGGGATGTATTTGATAGATTCCTTCACCTTTGCGCTGGAGTAAATGCAGATTCAATAATTTATCATCACGAATTTCTTCTAACTCATCCTCATCTTTCTCTGGTAAGCACTGTTCTACTAAGTTCCAGGGTATGGGTGCGGTTGCAAATAAACTGAGTACACAGCCTAATAGCCTATCATCCTCTGCTAATTCCTGCCAACTCAACTCAAAGGCGGCTTTTATTCCCCGTTGTGCTGTCATATCTGCTTCTGGGTTGACAGTTGCCGGTTGTTCTAATCGCTTTTGCTTTAATCGCCCCATCATTTTCAATAGGGACAAATCTTGTTTTTTCGCTAAATATCGCCCCACCAACTCTAAACCCAAAGGCAAATATCCCAGCCATTCACACAACTGTTTTGCTACATCTAATTCTCTCTCAATTCGCCCTGGTGTTTCTGCCAGCAAAGACCGTAACAACTCCAATGCTGCATCTGGTTGTAATACATCTAAAGATAATTGCTTGATGGCTGCACCTAACTTTTGGCGCGTAGTCATCAACACTTTAAATCTGGAAGATGCGCCCTGTAGGTAAGGTTTGATTTGCTGGTAATCTGTAACATCATCCACCACCAGCAGCACATTACCCTCACGCCAATTCCGCCAGCAGTATTGTACTTGTGCAGGTAAATCAACATCTTCTGGTGGGTTTAAATCAAGCTGAGTCCTGGCAAACCGCACCAATTGAACGCCCACATCCTCAACTTTCGCCTGTAACCAGCACAGTCCACCTTTGTAGTTTTCGCGCTGTGTCATGGCATATTGCAAGGCGAGTTCTGTTTTACCCAGTCCACCCATTCCCAAAATAGCCGCAATAGCTACTTGGTTATTTTCCTGCAATAGTTCATGGAGTTCTTGCAGTTCTTCATCACGTCCCACAAATTTCACCACCCCACTCAGGGGTAAATTTTGCGGTATTTCAGGATTTGACTTTACCCGTTCCTGTCCGGGCGACTGTAGTCAGTTGTATGTGTTGTGCTGTTCCCCAATTGTGATTTGTTGAGCAACCATTGCCCCTTTTTCAGCTTGGATACTTTCTGCTAACTTGGCAAAGTTATTAACAATTGATGGCTGCGCTTGAATTTCTGCGGCTAATTTTTGAATCTCCTCAGCACTCTGGGACTGATCTTGATTGATTGTTGCTTCTACTTCCCGTACTGATTGAGCAATATCGTCATCTGTATCGGCTGCGGCTTTCAACTCCAACACAGCTTTACCATAATCTAACGCCTGCTGTGTGTTTTCCTGTGACGTATTCGCTAACAAGGGCAGCTTATTTTTCTGGCGTAGCTTTGCGATTAACTCGTTACTTTTTTCTAATGCTGCTTCTCCCAGCTTTTCGCCTGTTTTTTCTAAAGCCTTAGTTAAAACTATAGTAGCGATCGCAGTTCCTACGGCTGTTAATGTTACTGCTTCCATAAGTTAACAATAATATTACGAGATTATACTGATTTTTCTCAGCATAACAGTTTTTGAACAGAGAAAAAAGCACAAATTATAACGGTTTGCAATTGAATGGAATACAGACCTAACCCCTTGCCTACAATGGAAGGGGTTGGGGGTTAGGTTTCACGTTCACTTTTCCACATAACATGAAAAGTCAGATAGATACCCCTACACCCCTACACCCCTACACCCCTACACCCCTACACCCCTATTTCAAACTAGAGGGGTGCGGAGATTTTATACTACAGGGTTAGGTTGAGTTTCTCCCGCACGCTGGAAGAGGTTTAATGCCTGGTCAAATGTGCTATTAATACATGACAGAATTATACATTGCAAAATTTTTTGAATTATGAGTATTCTATTCAGCCAAAAACTCAGGGTGACAGTAGGGATTGCTGCATTGTTACTGGTAGGTTTAACTGGTAGTCATCTATATAATCACACCAAAAATCAAGAGCTAGCTAAAAAATCTCAGGATGTTGAAAGTTTACCTGTAACCCAGCAATTAAATAATCCTATTAGTGCATCACGCATTTCTCAGACTTCTCTGCCATCTACGGCTGTTAATGTCAATTTTTTGCAGAGAAACGATGAACAGGTAAATCAATATAATATATCTAAGTCTGACCAAAATCTAGCGACCACATCTGTCAGTTATCCCATTGTTGATGAATGGCGAAAATATAAATATAGTGTCAATGGTAATCAAGTTTTATCAGCAGCAAAACTACCAACCACTAACGTTAAATTTAATCAGTCAGATTTATTAAGCGTACTTGTAAATACGAGAAAATATTTCCAAGAACACGGTGCAGCAGATCCAGATATTTTAAGACCGGGATTGCTAAGTACGCAAAAAGTTACTACAGCAGATATCCTAAAAACTCTAGATTTCATGATTGTAGTTCTTAGAGAGGATATTGCTAATAAGCGCACTACGCGGTTACAAAACCCCGATTTTATCAATAGAAATTTTCGAGTAATTCGATGGACAGCCTATAAACCAGAAGCCCCTAAACAAAAGCAATTACGCATTACTAAATATGCTGTATTTACCCATCCAGGGACACGTAAAAAAACATCAACCTACAATACGCCTATCTACAGTTTAAAAGATAATGCAGCTACAGATAAATTCTACACAAAATATACAAAACAAGATGTTTTATCAGGAATTTATGAACCTGGGGGCAAAGAATTTGGCAAAGTTACACCCTTAGCTTATTTAACCCGCAATGGTTTAGAAGAAGCCTTGATGCAGGGAACAATCCTGATTAATTTTCTAGATGGTTCTCAGGCATTTTTTAACGTCGATAGAAATAATGGCATATCTTACATCCGGGGTTTAAAAGCAACAGCCCAAAAGCGTTATTGGTATTTTAGACAAGTTGATGCCATTAAAGGTTATGGATACAAAATAGATGCCAAGATTTCTATTAAACCAGGAGTAACATTTGCTGGCGATGTCTTGAATATTGGTTTAGGCAGAGTCGTTGTCATTGAACACACTCAAGGCGGACGCAAACAGCTACAAATGGGAGTGATTGCAGATACAGGCGGAGCATTTTTACCCAACCTGTATCAACTAGATTATTTAGCAGGTATTTTCCCTGATCAAAAATCATTCCGGCAACATATCAGTAAACTACCAGAATATGCTAACGCCTATTTTTTAGTTAAGAAATAATGCAAATGGGGCATGGGGCTAATCAATTCAAAATTCAAAATGACGCTCTCTACGAGACGCTGCGCGTTAGCGGAGCTTTCGCTTTAGCGATACGCGGACTCGCTCTAAGCGAAGCTATGCCGTTGGCGAAGCCTCTCGAAGAGAAGGCTTTACGCTGCGCTAACAAAATTCAAAATTAAAGACAATTAGTGGGAAGTTGTAGCTTGCTTGTCGTAGGCTACTCACCACTAATTGTTCGCGTAGCGTCCCGTAGGGAAGACCGCCAAATCATTTTTCACCTGTCACCTGTCACCTGTCACCTGTCTCTACTCTCTCCACAAAGCAATACCACCAAGTAACCCAGTGATATTAGGAATGAGTCGGACATTTAAAGGTAGCTGAAAATTTACTTTGACTGCTTCACCGCCGCCAATATAGAGATAATCATAATTAAACAGCTTTTGCAAAGATGCGATCGCCTTTTCTAAACGACGATTCCATTTTTTTTGCCCAACTTTCTCTAAAGTCGCCCTTCCTAGCTGTTCTTCGTAAGTTTCATCTTTCCGAAACTGATGATGTCCCATTTCCATGTTCGGTACTAATTTACCATCCACAAACAAAGCCGAACCAAAGCCTGTACCTAAAGTAATCACCAATTCTACACCTTTACCTTTAATTGCCCCAAAGCCTTGCATATCCGCATCGTTAATCACCCGCACAGGTTTATTTAGTTGTTGTAACAATGCTGTTTCTAAGTCAAACCCAATCCAATATGAATGTAAGTTGACGGCTGTTTCTGTGACACCACAGCGCACTACACCAGGAAACCCCACGGAAACCCGATGGAATTCACCTTGGGCAGCTGCTAATACCATAATGGCATTGATGACTACCTCTGGTGTTGCAGGTTGGGGTGTATCCACACGCGCCCTTTCTGTCACAGGATTTCCCGCAATATCCAACACCATCGCTTTCACACCACTACCGCCAATATCAACGGATAAAGTACGAATTGAACCATTATCTTCAACCATTGATTATCCTCCTGGTGAATGTTTAAGATTTGGTTATTATGCGCTGAATTAGGGGTTAAGGGATAGAGGACAGGTGATAGGTGACAGGTGACAGGTGATAGGGGATTGGGGACTGGGGACTGGGGATTGGGGATTGGGGATTGGGAAGTAAAAAGGTAAAATGGCAAAGGTGAAAGGTATCAATTCCTATTTCCTATTTTCTGTCACCTATCACCTGTCACCTGTCACCTCTTCCCTGTTCCCTTCCATAAAAATGCACAGTTTTATTCCCCCAGAACGGTTTTTTTCCCTACCTTACCTGGACTGAGATTCAGGCTATGCCAAATAAGGAAAATGTGGTCATCATTCAACCTGTGGGGGCAATTGAACAACATGGGCCTCATCTCCCACTGATTGTTGATGCTGCTATTAGTGTAGGAGTTTTAGGTAAGGCTTTGTCTAAGCTGGATGCTAATATTCCCGCCTATGCTTTACCCACTTTATATTATGGTAAATCTAACGAACACTGGCACTTTCCCGGCACGATTACCCTCAGCACAGAAACACTCACAGCTACAATCATGGAAGTAGCAGAAAGTATCTACCGTTCGGGATTTAGAAAGCTGGTATTGATGAATTCCCACGGGGGACAACCCCAAGTTATGCAAATGGCGGCGCGGGATTTGCACGTTAAGTATGGTGATTTTTCAGTATTTCCGCTTTTTACTTGGCGTGTGCCTCATATCACTAAAGAATTGCTGACACCGAAGGAAGCAACTCAAGGGATGCACGCCGGGGATGCGGAAACTAGTATTATGCTGGCGATTTTACCAGATCAGGTGAAGTTAGATCAAGCTGTAGCTGAGTATCCGCCAGAACAGCCTGAAGGTAGCTTATTGAGTTGGGAAGGGAAATTACCTGTGGCGTGGGTGACAAAAGATATTAGTAAAAGTGGTGTAATTGGTGATCCTACCACGGCGACGAGAGAAAAAGGCGATCGCATTTTAGAATCTGTCTCTGATGGTTGGGTAGCGGTGATTAAAGAAATTTACGCTTTTCGTCAGCCTGGTTAGAAGTAATCGCCCCCAGTGCAGAAGACTAACTTATACTAGTTATACTTAAATCAACTTTAACAATCACGTCATTGTAGTCTTTATCGCCCAGATTAGGTAAATCCTCAAAACCAAAGATATTATTACCTAACAAGCGAATATGGTCACTCTTGTCGGAGTTAGCACCCAAAAAGGGGAAATAAACCGCCGGATCATTACTGGTGTTACTATCTAGTAAAGCTTCGGGTCTACCATTGACAATAATAAATGGAACAAAAATCCCCCCACCCGAAAAAGAACTATTATAAGTGGCGGTAGCTTGGTTATTCACTGTTAAATTTATCCCTGCAACCCGTTGATTGATAGCAGCTTGGATATAACCAGCTTGTCCAGGGAGAATATCCTCTACACCATCATTATTAGTATCAATGCCACCATTAACACCAGTCACCTGATAAAAGCCTACAAAACTGTCATAGGATGCTTCTCGGTAAACGCTAAATTCTGCATTTACAGTACCACTAATCCCCCTTAAATCAATCATCTCACCTTGAGAATTATTTTGCAGCCCTGTACCCAAGGGTAGGAGATTATCTGTAGCTTGAACATTCACCACCAGGTTATTAAATTCACTGACATTGTTATTAGAACTATCCCGCCAACCCAGAGAGAAGACATTATTTCCTAAATCTGTAATCTTTTGGCTAGAGGTATTAGAGAATATGATATCTGCAGAACTGGCAGAACCAGCTTTAACAGCATCAAAAGTATTATTTTTGATCAAAGCAAATCTGAATTTTTCATTGGTAGAAAATTCTAGAGTTCGAGTCAAATTGTTACTATCAAATCCGTTGGGAATATTCGCAATAGCAGAGAAAATTACTGCACTTCTGGCTATAGCTGCTTGAATGTAACCTGCTGCACCGGCAGCAATACCGTTGATTGTGCCATTATCATCATCAACAGTAAACACTGCCAATTCATTCACTAATTGAGAATTTCGTCCTGTGAGGGAAACTTGCAATTTAGTAGTCTTTTGGAAACTACTGATTTGGAAGATATCATTAGTGCTATTAACTAACTGTGTAATTTGGAGTGGTGCAACTGTCAAAACAAACACATCCTCTACAGAAGCATTAGCCTGATCTTTGGCAGTTACTTTGATATTGAAATTACCAGCAGTGGGAGGTGTGCCGGTGAAGTTGCGTGTATTGGAGTCAAAGGTTAACCAATTGGGTAAGGGGTCGCCATTTTCTAGGGTGGCGATGTATATGAGGGTGTCCTGAATATCTACATCATTGAAAGTGTCGGCAGCAAAGGTAAAGTTAAAGGCTGAACCTGCGGTGGCTATTTGATCGGCTATACTATTAGCGATCGCAGGCGCATCGTTGACTGAGTTAACTGTGATGCTAGTAGTCTGAGTATTACTACTAAAAGCTGTGCTACTTCCATTAACCGCAGCATTTACTCCTGTCGTACCGCTTGCAACTCCATTGGACTCATCCCAGGCGCGGAAGGTAAGACTAGCTTGGCCGTTATAGTCAGCGTCGGGGACAAACCTAACTCTGGTTTTTGTCTGTAATTCTATCCGTGTGAGTTCACTAATCGCTGTTGCAGAGGTAGTATTATCGCCAAAGAAAATGAAATTAGGTGTTTCGTAAGCATCGTAAGGTAGAGAATTAATTGGAGATGGTGCGCCAGTAGTATGATTAAACGCACTGTAATCACGGAGATTACCACTCAAAATAGGGTTAGATGAACCCGCAGCGAATAGCGTATAAGTGTTGTTTTCAATGACTAAATCATAACGGGTGGCTGGGGTAGTAGTTGTATCTCTAAATGCCCGTTCCGTTGTGCTGTGGGTAAATAGTGGGGTAGCTGTCTGCGCCCAAATTTCATCTGTCCAGAAGCCAAGTTCAATTGCTTTAGTCTTGTCTTTGGTGACAACAATGACGCTAAATCCAGCACGGTCTATAATACTGTCACCGTTATCATCACTGGTGTTTTGGTTACTGTTAATTTTAACATCAAAGCTAACCGTAAAGCCCTTAACAGGGTCAAGCTCAGGAAAAGATTGGTTAAATAGAACTGGGGTGTAAGAATTATAATTGCTGTAACCAGATGTCCCACTTAATTGTGTGAATGGGGAAGCAGCTGTTGTGTTGCTGTTTAACTGAGTACCACCACTAATCAGAGATTGAATACCGCCAACGCCAAGTAGAGGTGCAATAGCAGCCGAAGTGCCAAACTTAAGCCAGCCTTGGGGAGTGGGTAAACTATTTAATGAGCCGTCGTAGAGTTTTACCCTAGCACTGAGGACTGTAGCTGAGTTATCGGAGACTGTACCAAAGTCTATCCAGTTAGTACCGCCATCTAGAGAGTATTGCCATTTGCCATTGCTGTTGTCTACCCCAGTGACAGCAATACCTTGGGGGTCTGGGTCACTGTCGCTAATTAAGCCATTTATTAGGTCAGCAAGTGAGCTACCCTTGTTACTGATAAGGGGTATATCCTCATCAATATTTTGTAGAGTGGGAGTACCAGCAGTCAGGTTTGGTGCAGTGTCGTTAACGGAAGTAACGGTAATTGATGCTCCTTCGTAGGCTGTACTGAAAGCTGTTGTACCACCTGTACCAGCCAAAATATTCGCTGTGCTACCTGCTATACCTGTTGTTTGATCCCAAGCGTAGAAGTTAATCTCAGAAGTGCCACTGAAGTTGGCGTTGGGAAGAAAGCGAATTTTGGTAGTAGCATTTGCCCCCAGCAACCGGGCTGTAACTAAATTGGGAGTGCCGAAGCTATTCCAAGTAGTGCCATTGAGGGTATATTGCCATGTACCGTTGCTGTTATCGACGTAGGTGACAGCGATGCCTTTGACAGCATTTGTATCAATGTCGCTAATTACACTGTTAATGATGTCAGCAACTATATCTCCTGAGTTATTGTCAGCAAGCACGTCTTCTGTAATTGCTGTGAAGGCTAGATTTCCTGTGTTGTCTAGTATTGGCGCATTGTTAACGATAATTAGGACATTTGGATAATTTTGCTGAACTTCTGGCTTGATCGCTAAACTAGATGATATCAGTCCAATTCTTACTACTAATTCCCAACTTCCCCCCTGTTGGCTATTACCTACTTTCCCTGGGGAGGCGGCGATATTTGCCCCTGTAAGTTGGTGTAGTTGGTTTAAAAAAGTTTTTCCCGTTTCTGCGGCTGCTACTTCACATCCATAAATGAGGATGTCTGCTACTTGCCATTGCTTTAGTTGCTGTTGGTAGGTGTGGAGATTTTCTAAGTTTAGTGCAGTGTTACCTAGTTGCAAGCTGCCAGAACTACCATGTGCTATCAGTTGTAAGCTGGTAATACTGTTTTTATAGATAGCTGTTGTGATTTGAGTAATGCCATCTTGTTGGTTATCCAAGATGATGACTTGTGCTGCTGGCTCAATACCCTCCATTAGCAGTTGATAGTCATTCACTGCTGAGTCAATGACGACTAAGATGTTGTCACGATTGTCTTGGCTTGAGACTGGATATGAATTTAATATTGTGGGAGATGCCATATTTATAAACTGGTTTGTGTTGTATTAAGTAGCTAACTGTGGTTTTTGTAGCAGCATAAAATCTTCTTCTGCCTGCCTAATCAAAGCAGTAATTTATGAAAAAAATAAAGGTTCAAAGCCTCGCCTCTAGTGGGCAAAAAAATCTTTGTTTCCCTTGGCGCAGGCTCTGTCTACGACACGCTCCGCGAACGTAGATAAGGTAGGTATAAACCCCACCCCTTGTGGGTAGCCGTCTTTAATTTTGAATTTTGAATTTTGAATTTTGAATTGATTTATTGCTGGTTATAACTGAGGCATTGTGAAGCGTCAATATAAAAAATAAGTAATTTTACGTAATGCCGCTTAATTTTGTATAAAGCTTTTCGCTCAAAGCCATAGCTTGCTCTTGCTATTGATCAATAATTGAGTTGAATCTATCAAAGCGGATTACTATATAGTCATGAGGGTGTAGAGAAATGCCCATATCTAATGGAGGTACTCCGTTAAATATTTGTTAGTGTAGAAGTAATGCAACCTAGCTTATAACTAGCGGGCGATCAATCTTGATTAAGAAAATACCTAAGAGATAGCAACTATGACGGCCTTTGATCCTCAAAACAACCGTTCCTATAGCCAAGACGATATACAAAAAATTTTACAGCTGGCGATCGCCCGTCAAGCTGACGACCAAGATAAAGAGTTTAGCTATGAGCAAATCTTAGAAATTGCCCAGGAGTTAGATATCTCCCCTGAGACTGTAAACTTAGCAGAGAAAGACTGGCGATCGCAACACAACGAAATCCAGCAACGCCAAGCATTTAATACCTACCGTCTCACACGATTTAAAAAACGGTTGGGCAATTACACGATTTTTAATGCTTTTTTAATCTTGGTAGATTTTTTAGGTGGCGGTACTATTTCATGGTCGCTTTACCTATTACTATTCTGTGGTTTAGCCGTTGGGCTTGATGTTTGGAATACTTTTCTCACTCAAGGCGAAGAGTATGAAATGGCTTTCCAACGCTGGAATCGCAAACATCAAATTAAGCAAACTATTAATACTTTTGTTAATAAGTGGTTTAAAGCAATACAGATTTAGTAATTGGACATGGGGAAATGCTGTAAACATCTCCCCTATATGTCTACACCCATAAATGTCTGTCTTATACTTCTTTTGTCAGCACTATATTACTACTATCAGCCTGTAATTTCACCCAGGTAAAGAAGACTATTGCTAACAGTTGAGTAGCTGAAGAAAAGACTATGAGCATAGTAATTGCATGGTCATATAAAACACCCATCAAGGTACTACCTAAGAACCAAGCTAGACCATAACCAGTGCTGAAAATACCGTAGGCTGTGGCGCGTTTGTGCTTGGGAACTATCCCTGCGATCGCTGCTTTTAAAACTGATTCTTGCGCCCCCATACCAATACCCCAAAATGCTATTCCTAAAAGCGCAAGTTGGGTGTTTCCTAAAAATACTAATGGCGCAAATAAAGACGACAGCAAAGCAGCAATAATTAACACAAAAATGCCAATGCGGTCAAAGTAATAGCCAAATATTAATGCTGCTACTGCGTCTACTGCCATCGCCAAGGCATAGAACAGAGGTATGGTTTGCCCAGTCGCAATACCTTGTTTTTGAAAATGAAAAGCAATCAAAGGAAAATCTGCATACCCGGCGGCGATAATTGCCACAGCACCGAGATAAATCCAAAATATACGGGGTAATTTTTCCTCTTTGGGACTCTCTTCAGTTTCTTCTTCAAAATCACTAGGATTAGGATAAATAAATTGCAAAACTCCTAGTACAACTAATCCCAAAACCGCAGGCACAATTAATACTGTAAAACCGTTGCGATATTCTCCCTGAAAATAAACCATCGCCGCCACAGCTAAAGGCCCCATGACAGCACCAGTTTGATCCATTGCTTCATGCAAACCGAAGCCAAAGCCTCTACCAATCTGACTCACGCCGTGGGAAAGTAGCGCATCTCGTGGGGGAGTACGAATAGCTTTACCGGTGCGTTCAACCATCATTAAACCTGCGGCTACTTCCCACCTACCAGCTAAGGCTAACAGTGGTACAACGGCAGTATTCACAAAGTAACCCAAAGTTGTGATTCCCCAATATTTACCTGTTTGGTCGCTGAGATAACCAATTACTAAGCGAAAGCCATAGCCAATCAGTTCTCCAAAACCAGCTACCAAGCCCACCACAGTGCCGCTAGCTCCCAAAACTTCTAAATAAGCCCCCGTGATACTACGCGCTCCTTCATAGGTCGCATCGGCACAGAGGCTAACAAAACCCAATAAAATGACAAACCTTAAAGCGGCTGCTTTCTGTGGCATACTCCATCACATCATTAAAATCGCTTTCATATTGAAGCATAGGATTTTGGGGACTGGGGATAGGGGACTGGGGACTGGGGGAGAAAAACTAATTACAATTACGAATTACGAATTACGAATTACGAATTACGAATTATTTTGACTGTCCATCAAAATCAGGCGGAGGGGATCTAATCGCACATACCAGGGAAAAGGTTGATCTTTGATAGTCACCCATTTCTCTTTGAAGACTTCTGCTTGCAGGTGGTAATCCTGTGAATGATTGGCTGGAGAATTGAGTTTTAAGAACAGTGTGATGCGGTGGGGTGTTTCACTAGTTCGTGTTAACCAGCAAGGAAAGGTATTGGCTTGGATTGGGTCTTTGGTAAATATAATATGATGGGCGCGGATGCCAACATGGCTGATTTCTTGGGGAATTTGTTCCCTCACTTGCAACCGACAACCCCAATCAACTGCTTCTATCTCTTGCGATGAGTGAACGATCGCACCAGAAAAATTCTTACACCCAGTTATTTGGGCTACACTCACAGTAGCTGGATGCTCAAAAATATCATATTTAGAACCATGATGGACGGCTCTACCATGCTCCATCACCAATAAATTAGGGCAAACTCGATAAGCTTCTTCCATATTATGGGTGACAAATAAAGTCACACCTGGATATTCAGCTAGAGTTTTGGTCATTTGCTGTTCTAGTTGACTACGCAGATGTGTATCGAGTGCAGAAAAAGGTTCATCTAAAAGTAAGGCTTCTGGAAGACTTGCTAAGGCTCTGGCTAAAGCTACTCGTTGTTGCTGTCCGCCAGAAAGCTGGTTTGGGTATCGTTCGCCTAATCCGTTTAACTGTATGGCTATCAGTAACTCTTCAATTTGTGATTGCACTTTCCCCTTGGAAATTCCTTTGGGTAAGCCAAAACCGATATTTTGCGCCACTGTCATATTCGGGAATAGAGCATAATTCTGCACTAAAAAACCGACCTGGCGATCGCGGCTAGGTAGATTAATGCCTTTTTCTGAATCAAATAACACTCTGTCATTTAAAACTATACGCCCTTTCGTGGGTGTCTCAATTCCCGCAATACAGCGCAAAATCATACTCTTACCCGCTCCTGAACCCCCCAACAATCCCAAGGGTTGCTCATCAGTATTAAATACCACCTTCAGATTAAAACTCGGCAATCTCTTCTCAATATCCACAAACAATTTCACGTCCCCAGCCACAGGCGACAACACAGAAATTTCCTTTCCCTGTCCCCTGTCCCCTGCCCCCTGCCCCCTGCTCCCTGCACCCTGCCCCCTGCCTCCTGCCCCCTGCCCCCTTCCCCTCAATTCCTGCCAAAAGTTAACAGCAATAATCCCCGATAGCGAGACAATCATAATCGCCAGTGACCAAAACCAAGCCTCATCTGTCGCGCCTGCTTCCACAGCAAAATAAATCGCCATCGGGATTGTCTGGGTTTGTCCGGGAATATTACCAGCTAACATCAACGTTGCACCAAATTCACCCAAGGCGCGGGCAAAAGCCAAAGATGCCCCGGCGACAATCCCAGGGAAGGCTAGGGGCAAACTGATGCGCCAAAAAATTGTAACCTCATTAGCACCAAGGGTTCTGGCTACCTGGAGGAGACTACTATCAATCTGTTCAAACGCCCCCAAAGCAGTTTTATACATTAAAGGGAAGGAGACAACTGTAGCTGCGATCGCTGCCCCATACCAAGTAAATACTATACTTAAATCAAAAGGCTGCATGAGTTTCCCCATCGGGCCATTTTTGCCAAAAAACAGCAGCAACAAAAAGCCGACAACAGTAGGGGGTAAAATCAAGGGAGCTACAAACATCCCCTCAATCAAAGATTTAGCCTTGCCACGATATCCCAACATCCAATAAGCAGCCCCAATTCCCAAAAAGAAAGTAATAAATGTGGCAAATAAGGAGGTTTTGAGGGATATCCAGAGAGGTGAAAAGTCCAGTGGCATGATAATTCTAGACAAGAGTTAATGTGAAAGTGTTGGCTACTCAAAAGAGCCTCATCAAGATTCCTATTTGTTGGTAATTAAAACTATACCAACTTTATACCAATAAAATTGGTATGTAACTATAAATGACTGAATAATGCAGCAAAGCTAGTTTGTAGTAAGGACTTTACTCCTGCTCATCTTTTGGCGTAAAAATATTTGTTTAAAATAATACCAAAGCAGTTATAATTCAGTATTATTGACTACATATTTAACCCAGCTTTTTCAGTACAAGTATGTTTATATTTCTTTCCATAACATTTTCTCAAGTTTCTCCCTCATAACAAAAAATGTATGTTAGGATATGCTCTGAGAATTATATTCGGTTATAGTGTTTGTTTTTAGTATTGACAGGCTTTTCCCTTTTGGTATTTGCAGACCATCTCCGAAATCTAAATCTCTACAAACTGACTGATGATTTTGGAGACATATAAATGTCAATTTATGTAGGCAACCTCTCTTACGACGTTACACAAGACAGCCTGACTGCTGTTTTTGCAGAATATGGTACTGTAAAGCGCGTTCAAATACCTACTGACCGCGAAACAGGTCGTTTACGTGGTTTTGCCTTTGTAGAAATGGATTCTGAAGCGGAAGAAACAGCAGCCATTGATGCTCTTGATGGTGCTGAATGGATGGGTCGTGATTTGAAAGTAAACAAAGCCAGACCCAAAGAAGACAGAGGCGGCTCATTTGGTGGTAATCGCGGCGGCGGCGGTGGCGGCGGCGGCTACAATCGTAACCGCTACTAAGCTCGATAAAATAAATTAAATTGAGTGAATGCTTAAGCTGTGATGCTTGAGCATTTCTTTTTTGGTAGTAGAGGTGCAAATTATTGCGCCTCTACAAACTTATTTTTATCAAAAAGTGAAGGTTCAAAACCGTACTTCTCTCCGAGACGCTGACGCGAACGTCCCGCTCCGCTAACGCCCCTGGTGGGCGAAACAGTCCTTGTATCGCAAGGTAGGTAAAAACCCCACCCCTTGTGGGTGGCTTAGTTTAATTGCGAATTGCGAATTGCGAATTGCGAATTGGTTTTATTCTCTGGCAATCACAATATCATTTGATTTAATGACCGCATAAGCTTCTGCACCTTCAACCAGTCCTAATTCTTCAGCTGACATTTTGGTGATAATAGAGGTTAACTCTACTCTGTGAACAATCTCTAGAGTCACTTCACTATTCACAGCACCAAAGACAACTTTTTTCACCACACCTTTAAGAATATTGCGAGAGCTAACTTTTAAGGATTTTTTAGGAACATTAACTTCTAATTCCAAATTCTGAGTATCTTTTTTTTCTACTTTGTCTTCCTCTGTGGTTGGTAATGATTTTGATAGTGCGGGTTGCTGATGAAGACCACGCACAAGTTCCCTCAAAATCTCAGTTTTAGTACGCTGAGACTGTTGACAGAAGTCTTCTAGAAGTTTGCGCTCGTCTTCCGATGTTTGAAAAGTGATCCATCCTTGTTCTTTTCGTGGCATAATCTTACCAATTTGGTTGGTAAATATCGAATTTATACAGGTACGATCCTACCAAGCCTCAATTCTTGGAGAAGAATCTATCTAAACCTAATTTTCCTATGAAACGAAGACAAATTCTTGCTTTTATTGGTGCGGCAGTTGCTAGCTGTGTGATAGCAGTTGGCTGGCCTTTTATGACACCATCCCCTGTAGTAGCGCAATCTAATGTTAATTTGCTGGTATCGGCGGCTGCCAGTTTGAAAGATGCACTAGAAGAAACTAAACCTCTTTATCAAAAGAATCATCCTAATATTAATATTAGTTATAACTTTGGTGCATCTGGTGCTTTGCAGCAACAGATTGAACAGGGTGCGCCAGCAGATGTGTTTATTTCTGCGGCTAAAAGACAAGTAGATGCTTTAGAGCAGAAAGGGTTGTTGCTTCCAGGTACAGGAGCTATCCTAGCAAAGAATCGCCTCGTTTTGATTGTGCCAAAAAACAAGACTGGCGTTACTAGCTTCTATAATTTGAGAGATGCCAATATCAAGCGGGTTGCGATGGGTGAACCGAGGAGTGTACCCGCAGGACAATACGCTCAACAGGTGTTGCAGAAACTGAAACTATTAGCAGATATCAAGCCAAAACTAGTCTATGGCAATAATGTGCGTCAGGTCTTATCTGTGGTGGAAAGTGGCAATGCAGATGCAGGTCTAGTTTACTCAACTGATGCTAAGATTTCTGACAAAGTAAAGGTTGTAGTAGCTGCTGATGAAAAATACCATTCGCCGATTATTTATCCCCTAGCTGTGGTCAAAAGCAGTAAAAACCCTAATGCAGCTAAGGAGTTTATTCAATTTTTAACTACTGATAATCAAGTCAAGGCGGTACTGCGGAAGTACGGGTTTATTCTGCCTTGAAAGTGCTGAGTTGTGAGTGCTGAGTTGTGAGTTGTGAGTTGTGAGTAATGAGTAATGAGTGCTGTTAGCGCGGCGTTTAGTCGGTTTTGAGTGTTGATACCTCCAATTCCCCATGCTCAATGCTCAATCCTCGATAATGTCACAATGAAGGCAGGTGTTATTTTGAATCTTTGACTATGTATTTAACTTGGTTAGACAGCAACAGTTGGCTGTTGGAAATTGGTCAACATAAAATACTTATAGATCCTTGGTTGGTTGGTTCGCTAACTTTTGCTAACTTAGATTGGCTATTCAAAGGTTCACGGACTAAAGAGCGTCCTATACCAGAGAATATTGATTTAATTGTGCTGTCCCAAGGTTTGGAAGACCATGCTCACCCACCGACACTAAAGCAGCTTGACAGAAATATTCCGGTGGTGGCTTCTCCTAATGCGGCGAAGGTGGTGCAGGAGTTGGGTTATACTTCTGTGACAACTTTGGCGCATGGGGAAACTTACAAGTTAAATCAGCAATTGGAAATTACTGCTGTTCCTGGTTCTCCCATTGGACCAACGTCAATAGAGAACGGTTATGTTTTCAAGGAGTTGGCAACAGATTTAAAGCTATATTATGAGCCTCACGGCTATCATTCTCCCCAACTGAAGCAGTTTGCACCGATAGATGTAGTAATTACCCCTCTGATTGATTTAAGTTTACCTGTGGTGGGGGCGATTATTAGAGGACAACAGAAGGCTTTGGAAGTTGCAGAGTGGTTGCAACCGCAAGTGATGCTTCCTACCGCGTCCCCAGGTGATGTGATGTATGAGGGATTGCTGGTGAAGTTTCTCAAGGCTGTGGGTAGTGGGGATGAAATGCGATCGCAATTAGCAAAACTTCAACTCTCTACTCAGATAATTGAACCACAACCAGGCGATCGCTTTGAAATACCCTTACAACAGCGTCGCTTAACTGTTTAAAGGTGAAGTACCCCTTTTTACTTTCCTGCGGAACGCTAGCGCGAACGCTGAAAAAGGGGCTTCCATGTCAAAATTAATACTAATTTGTGTTTAAGCATAATATTTTTACTGCCTACTCCCAAGCAAAAGTAAGTAGAACGACTTGAAAAAACCAAACTATGTAAAGTAATGTAAAAAAAATTGCATTTAGTTCGTAGTAAGGACTTTAGTCCTCTCATAAGGACTAAAGTCCTTACTACAAACCTTTAATTATTTACACCGTTCTACTTATCAAAGAAATTTTAATATTACTCAGATTTTCCTCATTTTTCAATTTTAAATTAGATTATCTAGTAGTTAATACTGCATATAAATACATTTGGATTATAAAATTAGATTCAATAAATTTACTTAAATGCTTCAAGTATGGTAAAAACATATACTTCAAACAAGCCTCAGTATAATCAAAACCAACAGCAATATCATATATCTACAGAGTGTAAAATCTCAATGTTTAACGCTATATCTGACGCGATTTTTGTGAAAAATCGTCAACATAGATTGATATTAGTTAATGATGCCTATTGTCAGTTAATGGGATATAGTCGGGAAGAATTAATTGGTAAAACTTATGATAATTTTCTGCCAGAAATAGAAGCTGATATATTACGGAAAAACGACGAATTAATTTTTACACAACATATTAATTCAGAACAGGAAGAAAAGTTGACTGATGCTTATGGCATGACACACTGGGTAGTCACTAAAAAATGTTTATTTCAGGATAAAGCAAACAATAAATTTCTGGTTGGTACTATTCATAACATTACAAAATATAAGCAAATATCAGATGAACTCCACGCTTCCAAACAGCTATTACAAGCCGTAATGGATGGTATTCCCCAAGGGATTTTTTGGAAAAACCGTGATTCTGTATATTCAGGCTGTAACCAAAAATTTGCTGAGGTAGTAGGGATAAGTTCCCCCAGTGAAATTATAAATAAAAGCGACTACGAACTACCTTGGATCACAGAAGAGGCTGATTCGTTTCAGAGATGTGTACGCCTAGCCTGTGCAAAAGACTTGCAGTCATTGATGTATTCTCATACTGCCGAATCTGAGATTGTCGAGTGTCAACAGCCAGTCGATGGCAGACCATTGTGGTTAGAAACTAATAAAATCCCCCTCAAAGATACTGAAGGTAATGTTGTAGGAATTTTGGGGACAGTCCAAGATATTACTATACGTAAACAAGCAGAAGTGGCATTAACTGAAAAAGCATCTTTAGCAGCTTTTCGGGTGGAGATAAATCATGCAATCACCCAAAGTTACAATTTACAAACAACTCTCAAGTGCTGTACCGATGCAATGGTACAGCACCTAAATGCTGCCTTTGCCCGCATTTGGACACTGAACGAACTAGAAAACGTGCTGGAACTCCAGGCTAGTTCGGGAATGTATACTCATATTGATGGCGCACATGGTCGTGTTCCCGTGGGTATGTTCAAAATCGGATTAATTGCCCAAGAACGCCAACCTCACCTGACAAATGAAGTTTTAACAGACCCCCGCGTAGGTGATAAAGCCTGGGCAAAACAGCAGGGTATGGTTGCTTTTGCCGGATATCCTCTAATTTTGGATGGTAATTTGATTGGTGTAATGGCGATGTTTTCTCGTCAAGCTTTGCCAGAATCAGTTCTAGACGCATTAAATTTAGCTGCTAATGAAGTGGCTTTGGGCATTAAGCGTATACAGACTAAACAAGCTTTACAAGCAAGTGAAAGCAAGTATCGCAACTTGGTAGAAACCTCACAAGATGTGATTTGGTCAATAGATGCTCAAGGATACTGGACATTTGTAAATCCAGCCGTGAAAAACATCTATGGTTATGAGCCAGAAGAAATGATTGGTCGTCATTATAGTGAATTTGCGCCATCAGAAAAACTTCATAATGACCTAGATATTTTCCCCCGCCTATTAGCAGGAGAGTCATTATCTCAATATGAAACCGTTGTGTTAGCAAAAGATGGTAGTACGCTAAATCTACTATGTAATGCGATCGCCATCAAAGATGAAAACGGCAGTATTATAGGTATAACTGGTACAGCAACTAACATCACTGAAATTAAACAAGCCGAAGCAGCTATGCAACGGACTAATGCTGTACTGAAAGCACAACAAGAGGCTTCTATTGATAGTATTTTGGTGATTGACGAAAACCGCAACATCGCCTCATACAATCAGTGCTTTCGTCAATTATGGCAGATTCCTGGGGAGTTAATGAACACTGGTTGCGATCGCCAAATTTTAGGATGGGTATTAAACCAACTGGAAAACCCAGAGGAATTTTTAGCTAAGGTAGAGTATCTATATGAACATCCAGAAGAACGTAGTCATAATGAAATAAAGTTAAAGTCGGGAAAGATATTTGAGCGATATTCAGCACCTGTATATTCTAGTGCAGGAGACTATTACGGCAGAATTTGGTATTTCCGTGATATTACTGAACGCAACCAAGCAGAAGTAGCCTTGCGGGACTCAGAAGCCCAACTCCGCCAACAAGCGCGACAACTTAAGCAAGCACTCCAAGAATTACAACATACCCAAACTCAGTTAATTCAAAGTGAAAAAATGTCTAGTTTGGGTCAACTAGTTGCAGGGGTAGCACATGAAATTAACAACCCCGTCAATTTTATTTATGGCAATCTCAATTGCATTAATGATTACACACAAGAGTTACTTTTATTATTGCAACTCTACCAAAAAAATTATCCCTCCCCTGTCAAAGAAATTGAGGATTTCACAGATTTTATTGAACTAGAATTTTTAATATCAGATTTACCGCGAATGCTAAAATCTGTCAAACATGGAGCAGAACGTATCCGAGACATTGTGTTGTCTTTACGAACTTTCTCCCGTTTAGATGAAGCCGAGATGAAAGCTGTTAATATCCATGATGGTATTGATAGCACTTTGATGATTCTACAAAGTCGCCTCAAAGAAAACCATCAACACCCAAAAATTCAGATAATTAAAGAGTACGGTGAGTTCCCTTTAGTTGAATGTTATGCTGGGCAGCTAAACCAAGTGTTTATGAATATTCTGGCTAATGCAATTGATGCTTTGGAAGAGTCAAGCATCAAAAATACTGCACAATTAGCTATAGACGATGAAATTTTAAATCAACCACAAATTCATATTCGCACGCAACTAATAGAGTCAAATCAAGTCAAAATCAGCATTACAGATAATGGGTTAGGGATACCAGAAGCATTCAAACAGCAAATATTTGATCCTTTCTTTACTACTAAAGATATAGGGAAAGGTACAGGTCTGGGGTTAGCAATCAGTTACCAAATTATTACAGTAAAACATGGTGGTTCTTTGGAATGTTGCTCAACCCCAGGAGAAGGGAGTGAGTTTGTCATCACCATCCCTTTAAATCAACATAAGTAGAACGGCGTAAATAATTAAAGGTTTGTAGTAAGGACTTTAGTCCTTATTTTTTACATTACTTAACATAGTTTGGTTTTTTCAAGTCGTTCTACTTATTTCTCCTGGTAATTTGTAACCATAAAAAGATAATCTATGATTGATGTAGAAAAAGCATACTCTGACAGAGAAGCAAGCTACAACATGACAAAGAAACAGAATTTTCAAACATCCTCTAATGTTTATTTTCTAATTTCTGTCTGAGCCGTGACCGTTCTAATCGATTTAAGACACGAGAAATTAATTCCGGTTCTACAATTGGTTTCTTGATGTAGTCATCGCCTCCTACTGCGTAAACTTGATAGAGAATTTCTATATCTGTATGAGCCGAGAGAAACAGCACAGGTAAGGGACTCCACAGATGGTCATTACGTACTGCTTGACAAATTTCTATACCATTGAAATATGGCATCTCTATATCTAAAATCAACAGTTCAGGTCTAGTAGACTCTAATACCTCCCAGAATTTTTGAGGACTTGATAATGTTGTTACTTGTAGTCCCCAAGGTGATAGTAAACTACTAACCTGATTGAGGATTGTTAGATCATCATCTACGATGAGAATTTTAGTATTAGTTGTGATGGTATTTTGATTGAGTGCTGTGTGGACAGCAGTCAGCACTTCAGCCCCAGACATGGTTTTTTGTAGGAAGCTATGCGCTCCTAAACGTGCGGCTTCTATCCGCTTAGATAATTGATTGTTGCTAGTAAAAACCAAAACAGGAATTTCCGGTTGATTCTGACTCAGTTCTGCTAAAAAGGTTAAACCACTTTCATTGTCATCAGCAAAAGATAAATCTAATAAAACAACATCAGGGCAATTTAAGGCTATTAAAGTTCTGGCTGTTTTGGGATTTGCTGCGACCTCTACGTGAAAACCCCAAGCTACGGCCTCTAGTCGAAGTCGTTCAGTTAATACCCTGTCATCATCAATAATTAGCAGTCGGGCTGATGTCATGGTAGATGGCTGAGGTGTGACAGGTGAAAAAGGTTGTTGCTGCAATGTTTGTTTGAGTAATTTGACTAACTCTGCCAACTGCACAGATGTATCCTGCGATGACAGAGTGTGTTTTTCTAATAAATACTCCATCTCCCGTGCTATTTTTGAACCTTCGGGGTAGCCATAACACCCTAACGAACCTGCTAGGCGGTGTGCTTCCATTTGGGCTTGTTGAATGATTTGCTCTTCTGGGATGACACTTGCTAATTGAACAATTGCCAATTCTAATACCTGAAATTTTTCTCCCAAGCTTTTCAGTAATTCTTCCCGCATCTCTGCTACTATCGCCATAATATTGGCTTCAGCTTGGCGTTTTTTGACTAAATCAGAACTAGAAATTGTTTGAATATGCAGTGTGGATTTTTCTTCTTGCTTGAGCCGATAACCTAAACCATAAACGGTTTCAATCAAATCTGCGGTCATGCCTATTGCTTTTAACTTTTGCCGCAAACCCTTAATTTGGGTTGTCACAGCTTCTTCTCCAGGAAATTCCCCAGATGACCAAATTCTGTCTAGCAATACACTTCTACTAAATATTCTGTGGGGATTTTGCAGAAAAATTTCTAATAACCCATACTCTTTAGGAGTCAGGTGCAGACGCTGATGTGCATAATTGACTTCTTTGGTATTGGTATCTAACTGTAACTTTTCCCAGGTGAGAACTGTTGTTAAAATAGCTCTACTACGGCGCAGTAATGCCCGAATGCGTGCCATGAGTTCTGAGACATCAAAAGGTTTAACAATATAGTCATCTGCACCAGCTTCTAAACTGGTGACGCGCATATTGGTGTCTTCCTTGTCCGTCAGCATGAGAATGGGGCTTTGATACCTGTCTTGTCGCAGTTGGCGACAAATTTTAATTCCATCTAATATGGGCAGCATTACATCTAAAATCAACAAGTCATAATTAAATGTTTTTGCTAACTCCAGTCCAGTTTGACCATCTTTGGCTATCTTTATTTGGTAATTAAAAGTTGAAAGTGCTTCTAAAAGTAATGAAATTGTATGTTCGTCATCTTGTACCAACAGAATTTTCACTTTATATATTCCGGTTTTTTAGTATAAATTTTAACTTTAATTTAAATATTAACTCATCAAAGTTAGCATACAGAACCCCAGTTTCTTGAAGAAACCGGGGTTCTGTATGCCTAAATTACGGGTGTAGGGTTGTAGGGTAAAAAAACTAGAACTCCACCCCTCTAAGAGGCAGCGAGGAAGGGGCTATTATATACCTCATGTGATTAGGAAACGCTATCGTACTTATGCTGAGAACCTCCGGCTTCTAGCCGGGGGATGAAAGCTAATTGTCTAATAAATTAGACAACATGATAAAATCAAATAGCGTGAATATAGGATGAAAAACTCCGTAACAAAAACGTATTCACGCATTTCACCTAACATTCAAGTAGCCATACAACTAGATTTAATCTAGTCGAGGTGGGTAGGGCATTTTGACAGTGCCAAAGCTAATTGAGTTATTTAACAATCAATTAGTAAACGTTGCGGAGAGGGTCTTTCAGACCCCGTAGCAACATCAGTTTAGAATCCTCCTGACTTCCAGTCGGAGGAGATGTCAAATATACACCTATGTTTAAAACAAATCAAAGGATGGCCAATTGGTGACTTTGCTTTTAATTTGCCACATAAGTTTATCGAAGTCACTGCCGAAGCCTGATTTTTTACTGCGAGTATTAACTAGCACTGCCCAAGAGAACCCATCGTTAGTATTAACCATCAATGCTTGCTCTCCTGGTAAACTGCCGCCATGCCAATGGTTGTTGGACTTGTTCACAGACCATCCTTTGGCGTAACCAGAGTTGACACTTGAGCCTTGATACATAGTAGCGATCGCACTAGCACTAAGAATATCAGGTTTAGGATTTAAACCATCTACCCGCACAGACAAACGAACTAAATCAATCGGTTTAGCAATCCAGCCGCCGTGGGCATCCATGCGTGCTACTTTCATCCCATAGGGATTTTCGTCATTTTGACCGTAATAGGTAACTTCGTCGGCTTTTTTCTGGGCTAGGGTATCGCCGCTAATTTGCACATCGGTGACACCGGATGGCTTGAGGATATTAGTTTTCACATAATTTTCGTAGGTTTGTCCTGTGACTTTTTCAATTACTCGCCCCAAAACACAATAGCCAAAATTAGAGTAAGCATATTTAGTTCCAGGCGCGTCATCTAAAGGACGGTTATCTAATACCCAACTAATCAATTGAGTTTGATTCATTGAGGGATTAGAAAACATCGGGTCATTACTACTGTTAGACCAACCGCCAGCTAAATGGCTGAGTAAATGTTCTAGGGTGATTTTATCGATATTGGTCTTATAGGGTGTTGTGCCGTAGGTAGTGCCTAAAATGCCACCTTGACCGAAAATGCGATCGCTTAATTTTAGCTTGCCTTGCTCCACCAGTTTCATAATTGCGATCGCAGTGATGGGTTTTGACACACTAGCAATGCGGAAACGGTGACGGGGTGCGACTCTTTCTTTTGTAGATTTGTCAGCCAAGCCGTAGGTTTTAGCTAATACCAAGCGACCATCTTTAGCTATTGCTAAGGAAAGACCAGGAACATCATAATTTTGCATAAACTGAGCCACAGTTTGATCAATAGCTTGCAGTTCTGAAGACTTATAACCGTTTTTGCTTTCCCAGATGGCTGCATATCTGTCTTCACCATTGACAGTGTAACCATTTACCGACACCGGACGATAGCCTTGATAAAAGTAGCGTTCAAATTCGTCTTGATATTCTTGGGAATTCATCCCATGACGCGCTACCCAAGCACCACTACCAGATTTTTCCCAAAGGGCTGCATATCTATCTTGACCGTTGAGGCTATAACCACTGACTTTAATTAAGCGGTAGCCTTGAGATGTGAACTTGTTAAATTCACTTTGATATTGCGCGGAAGTCATTCTGTGACGTGCTACCCAAGCCGGCGCATTGGCTGTTTTTTCAAAGATGACAGCATACAAGTCTTGATTGCCCACAGTGTAACCGCTAACGTCTACAGGACGATAATCTTGGGCTGTATATTTATTAAATTCACTTTGATATTGTGCCGAAGTTAACCCGTGACGCGCCACCCATGCGGGTGCATTAGCTGTTTTCTCAAAGATGACAGCATAGCGGTCTTGATTACCGACAGCATAACCACTTACCTGCACCGGACGATAACCTTGGGCGGTGTATTTGTTAAACTCACTTTGATATTGTGCCGAAGTTAACCCGTGACGCGCCACCCATGCGGGTGCATTAGCTGCTTTCTCAAAGATGACAGCATAGCGGTCTTGATTACCCACAGTGTAACCACTTACCACCACCGGACGATAACCTTGAGCAGTGTATTTATTAAACTCACTTTGATATCGTGCCGAAGTTAACCCATGACGCGCCACCCATGCAGATGATGCTGCTACTGCTACTGAGTGCTGATTGGGTAATAAATCACCCAATACTATTGCGGCTGAACTCATCCCCATCAACTGCATAAAGCGACGACGGCTTTTTATAGACAAAACCATATTGAATATCTCCTGAAATAAATCATTTATACGTAAAGCCTGATCATAAAAGCTTGTCTACTATACAGGCTATTTAGTAGAAACTACTGAAAGTTTAATCATTGAATTCTATCTCTGAATATTTATATGGCGTAAGTCCAAGATTTATGCAGTTGTAAATTTAACAGTTGAGTAGATACAGCAGAAATAATTAGAGAACTTCCGACACAGGCGAGATGTTAGGTAAAGAATTAGCCGATAAACTGGTGCGATCGCTCTGCGGTAGAAAATAATAAGTTGAAAATAATACCAATCATCGTGTCTCTACTCCCCACTCACAAACAGCATGGCAGATCAAACTCAACCTCTAGACTCATTTCGGGCTTTAGCATTGCAAGTTACTTGTCACGCCGTCAATCAAGCAAGCGATCGCCAGGAGGTCAGCGTACTAATGCAAAAAACTATCACCCGCCTGACAAAGCAAATCGCCGCGAGTCTTGCATTTATTGGTTCTGATTGTCGGTTAATTGTCTTACCAGAATATTTCCTCACGGGTTTCCCGATGGGGGAATCTGTGGAAGCCTGGGCAAATAAAGCTTGTATAGAAATTAATGGTTATGAGTATGAATTACTCAGTAAAATTGCTCAAAAATATAATATATTTTTAGCTGGAAACGCCTATGAACTCGACCCCAATTTTCCGGGGTTATACTTTCAAACCTGCTTTGTCATCGATCCAAGTGGTGTAGTTGTCTTGCGTTATCGGCGGCTAAATTCTATGTTTGCGCCTACACCCCATGATGTCTGGGATAAATACCTGGATTGCTACGGCTTAGAGGGAGTTTTCCCCGTAGCAAAAACTGCGATCGGTAACTTAGCGGCTTTGGCATCAGAAGAAATTTTATACCCAGAATTAGCGCGGTGTTTAGCCATGCGTGGGGCGGAAATTTTCTTACATTCCACCTCCGAAGTTTATAGTAAAAATCTCACCCCTAAAGACGCAGCTAAAATCACCCGCGCCGTCGAGAATATGGCTTATGTAGTCTCAGCCAACACCGCCGGACTAGCTGATAGTCCTATACCCATCGGTTCAGTAGATGGTGGCTCAAAAATTATCGATCATCGCGGCATAATATTAGCCGAAACAGGCGCAGGGGAGAGTATGGCAGCCTTTGCAGAGATAGATTTAGTAGCATTAAGACGCGATCGCCACCGTCCAGGGTTAAATAATATACTTTCCCGTCAGCGATTTGAACTATACGCCCAAAGTTACACCCAATCAACATTTTATCCAGCCAACACCATGTTAAACCAACCAGTAGACCGCAAGCATTTTATGGAAACTCAGCAGAAAACCATTGAACGCCTCAGTGAGTTAGGAATAATTTAAAAGATAGGGATTTGGAGAATAATGAAAAGTGCTGTTAGCGGTAGCGCGGCGTTTAGCCGGTTCCGTTAGCGGTAGCGCGGCTTTTAGTCGGTGCTGAGTTGGTAAAAAATTACGAATTACGAATTAATAAAATGACAAATCCTATAGAAGTACGTAATCCTCGCACGGGGAAATTTGACTATGTGATTATTCCGCCGCCGCCTCGGTTGCTAGCACAACAATGTAACCGGGTGCGGAGGGCGCAAACTCATTGGTATCAGTTGGGTGTAGAAGGTAGAATTGCAGCCTTACAGGAATGGAAGCAAGCGATATTATCTACACGCCAACAACTCACAGACGCGTTGGTAAATGATACCGGCAGATTATCTATATCTATATTAGAAATAGATTCTTTCTTAAGCAGCATTGACCGTTGGTGTGATTTAGCACCAGATTTACTGCAAGAATCCGCTAAAAATACCAGCATTCCCTTTATCGCCCTGCAACAAGCCTCTGTACCTTACTCTGTAGTTGGGGTAATTAGTTCGTGGAATTTTCCCTTGTTGCTATCGATGATTGATGCTATCCCGGCGTTGCTGGCGGGTTGTGCTGTTGTTGTGAAACCTAGTACAACTACACCTCGTTTTGTTGCACCTTTATTGACAACACTGAATAATATTACTCATCTACGGGATGTCTTAATTTTTATTGAGGGAACAGGCGAAACGGGGACAGCTTTAATTGATTATGTAGATTTAATTTGTTTTACAGGTAGTGTCGCCACAGGGCGAAAAGTGGGAGAAGCCGCAGCTAAACGCTTTATACCTGCGTTTTTAGAATTGGGAGGCAAAGATCCCGCGATCGTTTTAGAATCAGCAAATGTAGACTTAGCCACCTCAGCTATTTTATGGGGTGCAGTCGTTAACACTGGTCAGTCATGTGTGTCTATTGAAAGAATTTACGTTGCTGAAGCCATATTTGAAGAGTTTTATCATCAACTAATAGCCAAAGCACATCGTCTTCAGCTAGCCTACCCCACCCTAGAAAGTGGGCAAATTGGGCCAATTATTGCCGAAAGACAAGCCGCAGTCATCAGTGACCATCTCTCGGATGCAGTAGAAAAGGGTGCAGTCATTCACTGCGGCGGTAAAGTTGAGGAATTAGGCGGTGGTTGGTGGTGTCGTCCCACGGTGTTAACCCAAGTCAATCATTCCATGAAAGTGATGACCGAAGAAACTTTCGGCCCTATTATGCCTGTAATGCCATTTCCCAGTGTGGAAGAAGCATTATACTTAGCTAACGATTCCATTTATGGACTAAGTGCAGCCGTGTTTGCTGGTTCAGAAGAGGAAGCCTTAGCCGTTGGTCGGCAAATCAATGCTGGTGCTATTAGTATTAATGATGCGGCTTTAACTGCCATGATGCACGAGGGAGAGAAAAACGCCTTCAAATTTTCAGGACTGGGTGGTTCACGCATGGGTACAGCAGCAATAAAGCGATTTCTGCGAAAACAGGCATTTTTAATTAAAACTAATTCTGTCAATGACCCCTGGTGGTTTGATCATACGTAATAACTCATTTTAAGCAATAGCCCAAGTCATTCAAAAAATCACATAGGATTGCTATAGTTAATCGATAGGAGTCGCATCATGCCTAACATCCGTGAAGGAATGCCTGTACTCGTCCGTCATGAAGGTGATTGGATTGGTACATATACTGTAGTTGATACATCAGGAAAAATTATTGACCAGCATGAATCCCATTTAACTTGTCAATTTCCCGACAATAGCCCCTATCCCTACTACCAAATTAACCGTTATAAGTGGGCTGATGGTAAACAAGAAGAACATCAATTTCCTGGCACATATCATGATCAAGCCCTTTGGTTTGATACAGAACGGGTTCAAGGAAAAGCTTGGGAGATAGATGAATCTACCATAATTTTGTGCTTTTCTTACAAAACAGTACCAGAAATATCTTTATCGGAAATGATTTATATTAGTCCAGATAATAACCATCGCGCCCGCACTTGGCATTGGTTTAAAAATCATCAAATATACCAACGTACTCTAATTCAGGAAGAAAGACTAAAATAAGAAGCTACTATTTTCAGCATTAAATGTAGGTTGGGTTAAGCGCAGCGCAACCCAACATGAATCTCGGAAACCCGCATGGATATGGGTGTTGGGTCTACCTTACGTCAACTCAACCTACAATTTTTGCTAATAGAAACTCAAAGTATTTGAACCCGCGCAGGCGGGTTTTGCTTGTATAGTCGCGACTTCCATTCGCATGGGTACAAAATATCAGTTATAATTTCAAGTCGCAACTTGAAAAGGTAGACTTATGGCAAAAGGTGACAAAATAAACTTTTCTACTCCTAGTGGCTTTCCTGAATTTCTGCCCAGTGAAAAACGCTTAGAATTATATTTATTAGATACCATCCGTAGAGTTTACGAAAGCTATGGATTCACACCTATTGAAACTCCCGCAATCGAACGTTTAGAAGTATTGCAAGCTAAAGGTAATCAAGGGGACAATATTATTTATGGTATAGACCCTATCTTACCGCCAAATCGCCAAGCTGAAAAAGATAAATCAGGGGAAACAGGTTCAGAAGCAAGGGCTTTAAAGTTTGACCAAACTGTGCCTTTAGCGGCGTATATTGCTCGTCACCTCAACGAATTAACCTTTCCCTTTGCCCGTTACCAAATGGATGTAGTTTTTCGAGGGGAAAGGGCAAAAGATGGTAGGTTTCGTCAGTTTCGTCAGTGTGATATTGATGTTGTGGCGCGGCGTGAACTCAGTTTGTTATATGATGCCCAAATGCCTGCAATCATCACAGAAATATTTGAGGCAATTAATATTGGTGACTTTGTAATTCGCATCAATAACCGCAAAGTTTTAACGGGATTTTTTCAATCTTTAGAAATATCAGAAACTCAAATTAAATCTTGTGTTGGTATTATCGATAATCTCGAAAAAATTGGGGAAGCTAAAGTTAAACTAGAGTTAGAGAAAGAAGGGATTAATCCAGAACAGACACAAAAGATTATCGATTTTGTCAAAATTGATGGTGATATTGATGAAGTGTTAAATAAACTTAAGAAGCTCTCTCAAACCTTGCCAGAATGTGAACAATTTAGTTTAGGTGTTAGCGAATTAGAAACAGTAATTGCCGGGGTGCGGAATCTGGGAGTGCCGGATAAACGTTTTTGTATTGATTTAGCGATCGCTCGTGGTCTAAACTACTATACAGGCACAGTTTACGAAACCACCCTGATCGGGCATGAGGCTTTAGGTAGTATCTGTTCTGGTGGCAGATATGAAGAATTAGTAGGGATGTTCTTGGGTGAGAAAATGCCAGGAGTGGGTATTTCCATTGGGTTAACTCGCTTAATTAGTCGTCTGCTAAAAGCTGGTATTCTCAAAACCTTACCTGCAACGCCAACACAGGTAGTAGTAGTGAATATGCAAGAAGACTTAATGCCAACTTATCTAAAAGTTTCCCAACAGTTACGCCAAGCTGGTATTAATGTTGTGACTAACTTTGATAAGCGTCCTTTGGGTAAACAATTTCAAGCAGCAGATAAACAAGGTATTCGTTTTTGTGTAATTATTGGTGCTGATGAAGCCGCAGCAGAAAAATCATCCCTCAAGGATTTGCAAACAGGCGAACAAATAGAAGTAGCTTTAGATAATTTAGCAGAGGAAATAAAACTCAGACTTATGTAAATCATAAATTTATCAGGGTGCTATGAATAAACCAATCAAACGAGCTTTTTTAGATACAGAAGATGGGCAAATCCTTTATAGATTGGGCGGTGAGGGAGAACCTCTATTTTTGCTGCATCAGAACTTCAGAAGTAGCGATGAATTCCGCGAGTTAATGCCAATCTTTGCTCAAAAAAGACTAGTCATCGCTATGGATTTTTTAGGACTAGGAGATTCTGATAAACCGCCGAGAATGTATTCAATTGAGGACTATGCAAAAACTGTTATTTTGCTGATGGACGAATTAGGAATAGAAACTACTAGTATTCTTGGAAATCATACAGGTGCTTGCGTAGCAGCAGAAGTAGCAGCAGCTTATTCTGGGAGAGTTAAAAAAATTATCTTATGCAACATAGATAACTTTAGTGAAGAGGGAAAAGCTGCTTTATCGCATAAATTTGCAAATCTTAAGATAAACTCTGACGGTTCTCATCTCATACAAAGATGGTTAGCAAGAGCAAATTATATAGGTTCTGCTGAGTTAAATCATCGTTGGGTTTTAGATGATTTAAAATGTTTCGGCTATCCTTGGTATGCACCTTTGGCTGTTATCGATTACTGCCAAAGAATGGAAGAAAGGTTACGTTTAGTAAAAGCTCCAACTCTCATATTGTCTGGTACAGAAGATGTAAAACAGTTAGAAAGACTCGGTTTTGCTAATGCAGACAATAGAGAATTCATTGTAAGATCAATTCCTCATGCCAAAATGATTGATATTCAAGGTGGTACTATCTGCATGATGAACCAAATACCTGAAGAAATATCAAAGATAGCAATTGAATTTCTAGATGAAAAATCAGTTGATTTCAGGTAGAAAATATATAAGGGAGAATATGAAGTGGAGAACGAACAAAATAGCGATTTTAATCACGCAGATAAACACAAAATTAATGATTTTCTCTCTGTATTTTCTGTAAAAGAAGATTGGGGTGGAGATGGTACAGGACGTTTGAATTTATCAGGAAGAAGAGTAGCGATATCTAAAGAGTATATACCTCGCAAGTATCATTTTTTTAATACAAATGCTGTGCCTGAAGAAGAAGGATGGCGAATCAATGGAATGCCAGATTATACACTACCAGGCAAACGAAGATTGCTGACTTGGCATGACTGCGGTGCATCTACTTCTAGGGTAGTGCTACCACCACAATTTGAAGCGCCACCTGGTATCTTTACAGCCGATTTGGAAATTTTTATTCTTGCTGGTAAGATTCAAATTGGTGAATGGAGACTAGATAAACATTCTTATTCCTTTATTCCCGCAGGGTTGAAAGTAGAATACTGGAAAGTTTTAGGTGAAGAGGAAGTAGAGATCCTTTGGATGGAAAATGGGCCTGTTCCACTTCAATACCAATATGCAGAAACAAATTATCCAGATGCTAGATTAAGTGAATACATTCCAGTATTAGATAGCAAATTGTTGCCTTGGGGTAAAACAGAGACAGTTCAATTTGAAGTAGCAAAAAAGAAGTTTTTAAGGAAACATAATAACGGTGGTGGAACTTGGCTACTTGCTATCTTGCCACATTATGATGGTCACTATGGAATGATTCAGCAATATAATGAAGAAGCATATGCTATAGCTGGATATTGTGATATAGGAAATTATCAGTTTGCAAAAGATCACCTAGGTTACTGTCCCAGTAATAGCACTTTCCCTAGACATAGAACTGTTGATGGGGGTTTATTTTTTGTCAGAGTTGATAGAGATTTATCAAAAGTTAGTACAGTTTTGTCCTATGCAAATGGGGATTAATCTACCGTCTTTTTAAATAACGCCCACAAGGTGAACCTAAAACTTGTGCATTGTCATAAATCAAATTTCCCCGCAAAAAGGTACTCTTAACTCTTCCTGTTAACTCCATTCCTGCAAAGGGGGTTTAACCTTGTTGTGATTCTGATTCAGCAGCTTTAACCACAAAGCTTTCATCGGGGTCAACTAACACCAAATCAGCATCGTAACCAATAGCAATATCACCTTTAGTTAATAACCCAAAACGCCGTGACGGATTCCAAGATAGTAATTTAGCCATGTGGTTATAAGACATTTCCCGCTTACTACCTTCACTGAATACACCCGAAAGTAAATATTCTGTACCACCAAAACCAGACTTGGCTAACCAAATATTATTCGGGTATTTTGCACTGATTTTTTGTTCCGCAGCACAGCAAGCATGGTCACTAACTATCCAATCTACTTGATGGTTGAGTACCGCTTGCCATAAGTATTCCACATCAACACGGGGACGAATAGGGGGGTTAACTTTTGCCCAAGTCCCATTAGGGGTATCAACATCTAATAGTAAATGCCCAACAGTAACTTCTCGCCGAAAATTAATATGAGGAAAAGCAGTTTGCATAGTTAAAGCTGCTTCCATTGCTTTACGGGAACTCAGATGCAATAAATTATATTAAGTATGGTTTGGCGCATCAGTTGGAGTGGGATAAGGCTTTATGAGTGTTTTTAACGCAGAGTGGCGCGGAGGTTTTTTTTGAGGGTGTTTGAAGATGCAAAGTTATAGGAAGTTGGTTGCTAAACGTCTGGATAAGGATTTTAGTTCGGCTGTGGAGGTTGTGGAAGTTGGTTTTGGTGCAGTGGGGAAAGAGGAGGTTTTGATTTGTAATAAGTTTGCGGGGGTGAATGCGGGGTTTGATACTTTACTCTGTCGGGGTGAAGTTCCTTATGTGAATTTAATTCCACCTTTTGATTTGGGTGTGGAAGCGGTGGGGGAAGTGGTGGCGGTGGGTGCAAATGTCTCTGATTTTCAGGTGGGTGATGCTGTTATCACTACTTTACGGGGTGGGGGTTATCGGGAATATCAGGTGATAGATGCTAGTTTGGGGGTGAAGGTACGGGAAGCAACGCCGGAAGTTCTTAACCTTGTCCCGACGGGTGTATCCGCTTTGGTGGCTTTAGAACAAGTAGGGGAGATGCAACGCGATGAGGTGGTTTTGGTGACGGCTGCGGCTGGTGGTACTGGCCATATTGCGGTGCAATTGGCGAAGTTAGCAGGTAATCATGTGATTGGGACTTGTAGTTCTGAGGCGAAGGGGAAGTTATTAAGGGAATTGGGCTGCGATCGCATTATCAATTATCATAGAGAAAATCTCCATCAAGTCCTCAAGCATGAGTACCCCAAGGGGATTAACTTAATTTTTGAGTGTGTGGGTAAACAGATTTTTGATACCTGCGTTGATAACTTAGCTATTCGGGGACGGTTGGTTAATATTGGCTACATTTCTGAGTATGCTAAAGATGTAGAACGGGTGATGCAACCGCGCATTTATCACCAACTATTTTGGAAGGCGGCTTCCGTGCGGGGGTTTCTCATGCCGCACTATAAAGAATATATCCCAGAAGCATGCGATCGCCTGTTAAATCTTTTCTATTCAGGCAAACTCAAAGTATCTGTTGACTCCACCCCATTCCACGGTCTAGAATCTATACCCACGGCGGTAGAATATCTGCTAAGTGGTCAAAATTGTGGCAAAGTAGTTGTCAGGTTTTAGTATTGTAAATACATGACACAAAATGCGGAAAATACTTTAAAAGTTGCTCACCAAGCATTTGAGCATTTTACCCACGGTTTAGCCACGGGGGAATGGCAAGCATTTCTGGATATGCTGACAGATGATTTTACTTTTTGGTTTCCGGTAGGTAAGTTCCACGGGTTCAATCAAGGTAAAGAACGCGCCAAGGAGTTTTTTGAATATGTCTGTGCATCCTTCCAACCAGGAATCAAACTAGTATCTCTAGACCACATTACCAGTAACGAGACTACTGTAGTCTTTGAATTTCGGGATGAAGGACTTTTGTTAGGACAACCTTACAAAAATCGGATAGCCGTTTCCTTTGATGTGCGAGAAGACAAAATTTGTAGCTATCGAGAATACTTTGGTAGCGATGGTAAATCTTACTAAAACCGATTTACCAAGTTTAATTATTTTGAGCTTTTAATGCTTGAATTTCTTTGCATTTAACTTCAGCCGCTTTATAAGCTTCTAAATATTCTTTCCCTCCCAACATGACATCACCATAATAATCGTAAGGTGCATCACCGTAGATAGGTAATGGATCATCTTCTGGATAATCTTCTTTTGATTCTTCTATCACAGCTTTTAACTTTTTCATACTCAAGCTTTGGGCTGCAAAATACCACATCTCTTGGGAGTTTTTGGGCAAGTACGGTAGAGTCGGATCGATGATTTTATCCTCTATTTCAATCCAACTGTGTTCTATGGGCTTGTGTGGCTTACCCCAACACACTAAAAATCCTTGCACATATTTAGCTCCCTCTGTCGCCAATGCTGCTTTATAAGCATTATTAAAGGGCTTTTTAGCTTTGCTTTTGATGCTTTCCGCAATTTTTATGGAAAGTTCTTCATCCAATGTTTTGTTCATTTACGGATGGTATTGAGAACAGCGACTTTAATATGGTATCACTTTCACACAACACGAAGCTTGAATTTTACAGATAAATTCTTAATGCTTGTTGCACATTTGGCTATTTATATGTTATCCGCAAAATTAAAAACTAAGTTTATCAATAAAATGGAGCTAAGCGGAATCGAACCGCTGACCCCTTCAATGCCATTGAAGTGCTCTACCAACTGAGCTATAACCCCAGACCCTTATATAGCAAGTCTTTCAGCTTCCTGATTAACTCTACAACAGTGCCTCCACTTGTATTTAGTATGCAAGTTTATGCAAGTTTAGTCAAGACAACTGGATTAAGAAATGTTAAATCAGCAGAAAACCTAGTCAGATTCCCCAGGAAGGTGGGTATAATTTGTTTAACGTTAGATACTACCTGAAAGGAAAAACAATAGACTATCCTTCTCCCTGGAGCTTAACCTGGAGGTCTCTTGAATTAATTCTTTAGCTTGATTAAATGTTAAGAAATCCTCCACAAAGGTATCTCCTTCTTCCTCTGAAAGAATAAGGGAATACTCAATGATAAACTTATATTTATTTTTCAATTTCTCCCAAGCAGAGAAAATATTTTTATAATTAAATATTAAAACTAAATCAAGGGCATTGATATATCTGCCTATAATTTTACCTCTTTTATCTGTAGGGATAGCAAAGTGAATAGGATATAAATAATGATTTTTATCAGTAAAGAATTCTGTAAATTCACTAGCAAGGGAAATAGATTTTAACATATTAATTATAAAATTTATTTTAGGGGATTTAATTATAGAAGACTGGACAATAGATTAATTACCCAGTCTTCTCTCAATGTCTCTTAAAGCAGGCATAACATCTTCCTTTATAAGGCTCTTGACCTCTCCAACTTTGTCCAGGATATCTTTATGATCCTTGACATACTTATCATGGTTAAGGTCTAGCTCTTTTGATACTTGATGGATGCTAGTAGCTAGGGAAGTTAGGGATTCTGTACTCTTATCAATTCTCTCTAGAAACTTAACAATAAAGGTTCCTAGCCCCAGCCACTTTGCCATTAGTACGCTAGATATTAAAGATATGAGGATTCCCAGCCCTATTCCTCCACTTTGAATTAGTATTTGTTCTACTACTCTATCCTGCACATTAGGAGATATATTAATTTGAGTTTTGGGCGTAGTTGTTTGATTATTCTCTTGTAACATAATTTTATAGAAAAAACCTAGATTAATGTTTTCTAGGTTTTTGAATTAATTAAATTTCTTCTTCAACTTCGTCTTCTTGAACAGCAGCTTGCATAAGAACTAACTTAGCTTTGATGCTTGTAAACTCAGGTAGAAAACCTAATTCTTCAGGAGTGCCTTCAATTGAGGGTAACTGTTCTACTTTGTACAGTACACCTTCTGCATTCCTATACTCTCTTTGCATGAGTAGTTGGAGTTTAGCAGTTAAGATATCTCCACCCTCTACATCCCCTTGATAACGCCATACTACATCAGTAGGGGTTAATGTTACAGTAATTTGATTAGACATAATATTTATCCTTAATTATTTATTTAAATTACCAAGTTGTTAATGCTGAACGTTTCCAAACATTATTTGCTACACACACATAAATATAATCAGCATCAATTCTTATTTCTCCTAATGTCCCTGTATCTGTTGCACTAGCTGGTGCTGTGTTTAGTGCTGATAGTCTGTATTGTGTGGCTTCTGCTGTACCTGCGACTCTGAGTTTGTTACCATTATCTGTGGTAGTCCCTATTAGGAGGTTTCCTAGCCCAGATAGGCGCATCTTTTCAGTTATGTTTTGAAAAGATGTGCCAGAACTTCCTACATCAGTCGTTGAAAAAGTAATACTACTAGGCGTAACATTACCTGTACTTTGTCCTGGTCTTATTTGTAGATTAGTAGCAGCAATATTTGTGCCAGAGACACTCCTTCCTACTAAAATATCGCCAATAAAGCGGTTGCTAGCATTAATAAAAGGGGCGTTAACAGTACCACCAAACCAACCATCACCAGTAACACCAATTCCCCCCACAAAAGTAGCACAACCCGTAGTAGTTGATGTGGCGGGTGTTGTTCCACTAACTCTTAAGTTGCTTGCACCTGGGTCACTGGGGGATGCACCAATGTGAACTCCGCCACTAGGATAAAAAGTAGCAGCAGCACTTGCACCAGAGAAATCAACAGTAATAGCTGTATTTGCTGCAAACTGCCTAATGATAGAAACCCCACCAGAACTAGCAGTAAAAGCGAAAGTGTGCCCAGTTCTTATAGTAGCTCCAGCAGTAATTGAACGGTAAGAACTAATTCCACCTTTACTCACAAATGACCCGTTAGTGTAGTTTCCTGATTCAGTTGTATCTTCTATTAGAAGTCTGTTATTAAAAGTCTTTATACCGTTAATACTCTGGCTGCCTGTAGTCTTTACAGTCTCGTTATCTAGTTCTTGAATAGCTGCTTGAACATTTGTTGCTGCAATATTTCCAGTGGGGGTGAATATAGTATTGGTAGCAGTTGAAACAATAGGATTACCATCAATATCAACAGGTAAAACAGTTTGAGCATATCGACCATTAGGTAGAGGAAACATTCCACCAGTATCTTCATCAGCAGCCACAATTAAATTAGCATACTGACCATTATTTAAAGCAATTTTTGACATAATTAATTTGATTTATATTTTGATAATATAATTTACTACAATACTTGGTTGAATATTATTATGTGAACCATTACCACCTTGAGAATTAATAGAAATCCCTGTACCAGATCCATTAAGGCTGACACCAGTTTTACTTCCACCAATACCTATACCTGTTCCTGAACCTGCTACTAAATGGACTCCATTAGCATTACTATTGATGTATCCTTTACCCCCAACATCTTCACCAGTAATAGCAACATTAGAAGTTTTAGCTAAGAAACCATCAGTTCTATCTCGTTGATCATTTCCCCCATCAGTTGTATTAGCAAAGATATTATGAGCATGACCAGGGTCATTTAATGCGTGACCATGTGCGGGGTCATTAACACTATGAGAGTGTCCAGGATCATTTATTCCATGAGAGTGAGAAGGTATTTGAGAAGTAATTAAAGCAATACTTTCTTCTCCAAAAGTTTGACCAAGTAATCTATTAGTTAGCCCTGATCCTTGACCAGCACCAACTCCAACTCTTCCTCTTTTATCTGGTACTCTAAACCTTGTTCCAGACTGTCCATAGGTATATCCAATAGCAGCAAACAGAGTAGGATATTGAGAAGGTTCATATAGGCTACCATCTTGCCATAGCCAACCTGAAGGAAGAACACTCCCCCAGAATTCCATCCCTGAACCTGAAGGGATTAGTTGTTGAACTGGAATAGTTGCAGTGCTTATTCTGTCAACTATCTTATCTCTTAAATCTATTACACTACCTGATAAAGTCCCACTATTTGTAATAACTAAAGCTAAGGGGAAACATTCATTAGGTAATTGAGTTGAGGTTTGGACTACACCATTATTTCCTACAAATATATAACTTGTAGTATTGTTAGGAACTGGAATAGAACCTGGGCTAATGGAAGCTGTACTCCCATCACTTAGTAGAACTATTCCTCCTAAATAAGAAAAAGTTAACCCTGTATTGTGGCTAACTTTTAATCTGTCATAGAAATTATAGAATCTTGATTTTAGTTGAGTAGGAGCATCATCTAAATACTCATCAACTACTTTAGGTCCATGACCTAAGAAATCTGCTCCATCAACTATAGGATACGCAATAGCATTAGCAATCTCAGCAGTGAAGACATCACCGTTTTGTAATACAGGTCTCATATTATAATATTTTATAAATAAGTTAAATTAAATAGGTAATCTAAAGCCCCAAAGAGTGCCAGAACCTCCGTTAGCAATAACGCTGTAAGGAAATGAAGTGCCAAAAGTACGGCATATAATTCTAAGGGTGTCCCCAACATTGAGATAAAACATATGTGGGGTTATAGTTGTATGAGAACCCACACTAGGTAATAAATAAGCCTCAGATACACGCCTACTGGGTGTGCCATTAATATGTATTTCTGCACCTATAACTCTAGTTGAGGTATCATTATTTAGTAAATACAAGGAACCTCCAAACATATAAAACCCAGCTATGGGTACTGTAAATGTGTTAGTGTTCCAGGTATTGTCACTATCCATAAACTCAGTAGTAAAATTCACTAAAAGGTTATCAGCACTACTAGACTGGTTTACACTCATCACTACGTTAAATGCAGGTCTAGAAGAATGCTGTACAAAAGCAGTAGTCGCTAACTTTGTACTATCATCTGTACTAGCAGGTGTAGTGGCAGTAGTGTTAGTTAAATTTGAACCATCTAAATTAGCCTTGAGTACTAAACCAGCATCAACATAAGCTGTATTAGCTGCTCTTGTATTATTAGTATTAGCAGCCTGATTAGGAACAATAACATTTCCAGTAAAAGTAGGACTAATTAAGTTAGCTTTTAAGGCAATACTTGAATTGACAGTTTGAATAGCATCATAGACTGCATCCTGTGAGGTAGCTAATCCTGAATCACTCCAGGCAACTCCATAAGGAGTATCATCCCCTAGTATTAGAGTTCCATTAGGCTCAACTGGAATGTTCATCCAGTAGTTAGTATCAGTAGGCAATACTCCTGTGATTGGAGTAATACTTTTAGAAATGTAAGTTCTATTTAGATAATTAACTAAATCTCTATAAATATAGGTTGTACCAGCAGACCAATTACCTTTAGGAAAAGGTCCACCAATGTTAGCAGCTAAGTTAGGATTAGCTGAGATAATTCTAGCTACTCTTAACGCCCCTGTATCTAATACATCATTTACCATTCCTGTAGGAGTTAGGGAGGCAAATTGAATAGGGGATAAGTTGGGAACTAAAGCATAGAAATCTAAAAGAGCAGGCTCAATTAAGTTATCATCTACATCAGTTTCAAAGAATTCAAATCTGTAGGTTACTTTGGAGGTTTCTGATTCATCTAAGTCTATATCAATTTCCCCATCTTCAATATCAAAAAGGTGGGGTTTAGTTAGGTTAATTGAATCTGGGGTATCAATATCATTTACCAGTGTTCCTGTAAGGGAAACCCTCAACTTTCCAGTCAAGGGAAACCCAGCAGAATCTAGTAATGTTCCTAGAATCTGACTCATAATTTATTATTTTAATTAAGTTTAAATAATTAGTTGACTATGCTGTAAGATACTACCAAGTTGCCATTTAAGGCTGCTGAAGCATCCATATTTCTAATAGTGACTGTGATAGTTCCACTTCCAGGTACAGCCCTTAAGAGAACTGGAACACCTGTAGTATTGGTTCCTCCAGTAATGGTTGCTGTGATGGCTGAAGTTGAGGTGACTACAGAGTTAGTAATAGTTAGGGTGTAAGTTCCACCTGCTGCTGTGGTTAGGCTTTCTGTGGTAACTCTACCTATTCTTGAACTTAAGGTGGCTGCACCAGCAGTAGCAGTAGCAGTTCCTACAGTAGGGGTATCTCTACTTACTACAACCCAAGCCCCACCATTACTAACTAAAGTAATGATTTCTCTGTTAGTAGTTAATAAATATGAACTTTGTCCAAGAATATTATCTGTGGTACTAATAGTTACTATGTTGCTACTACCATCTGATTTTCTAAATGTATAAATTACATTAGGGTTAGAGGCTGCTGAGGGTAGGGTCATTGTAAATGCCCCAGAAGTGGCATCACAATCAAATAAAGTACCTTCATCAGAACTTAACACTATATAATTAGATGTTCTGTTTATAATCCTAGATGTTAGAGTTTTTAAATTAGTTTTAGCGGTGATTGTATTAGTTAAATTGGAAAGATTATCTTCGGCATTAAGAAGTGTTCTGGTAACACTAACTCCGTCTTTATATTGAAGAACATTATTTAATCTCCATAAAGAACCAGGATCACCATAAATAGTGGTACTTAAAACTAAAGCTCCTCCTAACTCAACTCTCTTAGTGTTTCTATCTAACTTAATAACATCCCCAAGAGAATTACCTGCATCATTATATGCTCTAAAAGCTAAGTCAGATCCTTGTCCATCACCTGTCTCAACATCTTCGGTTTTAAAAATAACCCAACGTCTTAGTCCAGAATCATTGTTCCATCTAATTTCAGACCTTTGACCACTACTACTATTTAAATTAAGTGGGTTTGTATTAGTAAAAGTTTTAATTCCACTTATAGTCTGATCACTATTAGTATCAACAATTGAACCAGATACATTAGTTAGGGAAGGTATGTACCTGGAAACTACAAACCAAGAATCAGAACCATTACTCATCAAAGTAACAGTTTCTCTAGGTTCAATAAGTATGTAACTTGAAGCACCTAATACATTATCACTACCAACTCGTTGAATAATTACATTATTAACACTACTCGCTGTTTTTCTGAAAGAATAAAACAGTGGGCTTACAGAACCCCCTGCATTAGCTGGAGGAAGGGTGATTATTGCATTACCTCCAGAGGTTGTAATCTCATAATGACTACCTTTCTCTGAAGAAGGTACAGTGTAGTTTCCTGTTCTAGCTATGCGAGTACCTAAATAGTTACCTTGCCCCAAAGAAGAAATATCATCAACATAATCTGTAGGAAAATCTCCTTCCTCAAACTTAATTCCATATAAATATATTGTGCAAGCTTGAAGGTTAGCCCCTAACCCTAATTTAATTCTCCAGTTAGTAAACGTACCTGCCCAAAAATGAGTTAAGGTTACACTATAACGTTTCCAGAAAGTAGTTAATTTAAATTTTCCTGGTTCACTTACTCCAAAAGGAGATAAATCTTGTTGAGTGGAGCAATTAATTATAATTCCATCTACAGAAGATTTAGCCCAAAAAGAAATACTATGTGGTTTGTTATTTCTACTTGAATTAAATGGTAGTAATTGATAAATTTCATTAGTATTAGGTAATCCAGGAGTACCATTATGAGTAAGTGTTAAACTTTGTCCTGTGCAAGTAACATCATAAGGAATAATACCAGAATTACCTAATGTACCTTGATTAGAACCTGATTGTACCCAATTAGAAGTAGTAGTCCAATTTCTTAAAAGATTGGGGCGGATAATTTTGTTGCTAGAAGTTATATCATTAACAATCCTATTAGTTAATAATCTATACCCTTCTGTAAAAGATCTCTTCTCTTCAGGACTATTTAAGTCAAGATAATCGAACTGAGTAGTGTTTTGTTTATTATGAAAGAACCAAGTGTAATAAGCTAACCTTGGAAAGTCTTTTAAGGCATCAAAAGCATTATAAACCCATTGAGGTTTATCTAGAATGATAGGGGTAGCCGTGATGCTAGCCCCACTTCCCCCACCTGGATCTGAAATAACTACTGTAGCTGTAGTGTAATTAATACCTCCATCCACTACATCTACTCCAGTTATTACTCCAGAAGTAATTATAGGAAATATGGAAGCTCCTGTACCATCCCCGTTGATAGTTAAAGTAGTTTGGTTAGTATACTCAGAACCACCATTATTAACAGTGAAACTGATTGGATAGAAATAACCACTACTTAAAACAGAACCTTCAGATATACATAAAGGATTTCTACTAAATCTAGTTGTTTGTTGATAAAAATTCTGAATGCGTTCTCTAAAACTTCTATCACTTAAGGTTGATCTACCTGGAACATTATAAAGACTTAAACCAATTAAATCTACATAGTCATCTCCAGGGTAATAATCAAAGTAATCATTTTGATTGGTACTGGAGCTACCTGTAGTCCATAAAGGCATTACTTGCCATTCAAATAAAACATTAGGTGCTATATTTCTGATTAGATTAACTACATACTGGTAAGCTGGCACAAAGTCAGCAGGATTGTTAGAAGTATTATTAGTTCCTGAATAATTTAAAGCCCAAGAATAGACTGAACTATTGTTAAATTCATGAAGGATTGTTAAATAAATAGGTTTGCCTAAACCAGCTAAAGTATTAGCCATTCTAGTTAGTTCAGTATCAAATTGCCCATTAATTATTTTACTTAAATTAGCTTCTCCAGAAGGGTCTTTTAATTCACAGTTATATAATACTTCTCTATCTTCTAAAAGGTGTCTTTTAATAGAATTTAATATAGAGGGGTTATCAGTAACCCATGCTGAAATATTAGAGAATAATCTACGATGATTAAATTTAACTCCTAATTCATCTTCTTTAGCTTTAGTTGTACCAGTCTCTAAAGAAACCCCTATAGAAACTGAAGCTAAATTAGCTCTAGAATTATTATAGAGCTTAATGGTATTATCCGCAGCATCAATTTGTTTATTCTCTAATCTACCTTTTGATTTATCATAATCTACAGTAATTTGATTAGGGATATCACCTCTATCTAATCTGGGATTAAATAGAAAGAAAGTACCAATTACTCCATTATCTCCTACTCTGATTTCATAACGACAATCATTATAATCTTTAGTAGGAGTAAAGGTAAAAGAATATCTCTTCCATTCAGTAGTAAGTAATTGAGATTGAGAACCTACTGTTTCTTGAGTAGGGTTTATACTCTTCAGTAAACAAGTAATAATTAAATTAGGAACATTACCTTTAGCCCAAACACTAAAAGTATAATCTTGGTCATCTTTAATAATGCCAGCAGGGATAGCTGAATAAATTAAATTAGTATTAGCATTAGCTGAAGTTCCATTATGGGTTAAACTAATACTGTAACCCGATTGAGAATTGGGAATATCTTCTGAAGTGGATAATGTTCCTACATTAGAACCATCTGTAAACCAAGCAGTAATTAGGTGAGATTCAGGGAGTAAGGAACCAGAGATACTAGAGTTAAGAAGACTATTAAAATCTTCTTCTGTTACCATTCCTTCTTTAACTTTAGAAATAGTAGACTTACCAGTTACTCCATCTTGAAAAACAGGGATATTAGCTTCTCCTTTTAGAGTTCCTACACTGGGTAAGCTACCTATTTTTTGAATAAAAATCTCATCACGAGATAAAATTAAATCTGCCATATTTTATTAAATACCAATTATATTATTATCTTCAGTTCCTAATACAGTGTCCTCAGACATACCAATCACTGTGAGGTCTTTGAAGTATTTATCCTCAAATTTAATCTGGGATTTACACCAGCAGGGTCCAAATAATCTATTTAACTTTTCTGTTAATTTAACTTTGTAGTTGCCAATATAAGCAGTAGGGAGGTAAATAGTATATTCCCAAGGTGTAGACCCTAAAATGTCACCTACTTGAGAGGTTCCTAGAATAAAGTCACCCTCACTTAAGATTACGTGCCTAATGCTAAAGCAATTTAATACAAGGGATAAGGTGTCTTGACTTCCCTTATTTGACCAGATGTATTGATAGGAATAAGTTAGTAATCTTCTTTTAGCTAAAGTAGTCCATCCCCTATCCCAGTACTCTCCTGTGAATCCACAAAGAGGGGCAAGAAAATCTAACCAAATGGGGTCACAGGTTTGAGGATTAAGTTGCCTAGGAATATCATCAACTTTAGCTTTAGTTTCTGTTAATAATTCATCAAAGTGTATAGTTAGACAATCTGCAACTTTGTTTTCTTTATAAATCTCTGGGAGTCTACTATAAATAGGTCTATTTGAAGCCCAAGCTTCTTGAGTTTGCATATTTAATATTCACCCCCAAAAACTTCTGACTCGCCAGCCCCAAAGACAGTTTCATAAACTGAACCATCTTCATCTACCAGTTTTATAAATAAACTATAAGGTGTAGGGAGTGTATACCCATTTACTATAGGTATATTTAGAGGCTGTCCATTTAAGGATAGGAATTGAATATCTTTTATAGCCCCAGTTAACCTTAATTGGTACTCTACCTCATTAAGAATAATGTCTTGACCAACTGGATAGGTAGATGGATTTAAGTAGCCTTGATAAGCTTCCCAGAGGTCACTCATAGCTTCTTCTACATCTAAACCAGGGGTTACTTTAGCTATCAGTTCAGCACTAATATTAAGTAATTCCATAGGGCTAGCATATAGCTGAGTTCCTAATTGAATTCTTGAAAGTAAGCTATTTCTAATTTCTGAAGTTTGAGCTAAATTAGCTGGTTCTTGGTTAGCGTTTAGAAGGAATAAATGAACTGCACCTAATTCCTCATTTATCTTATTTTGACCAAGTAAACCTATAGCTTTACATACAGAACCTTCTCCCATTAATTCTTCAGCAGCCTGTTCATAGTCATCTGCTGATACAAGGTTTCTAACTCTTAATTGAATCAATCCTCTATTAATAGCTGAGTCTACAGATTCTTCATCTGTGCCTCCAGTAGAGGGTTCAACATTAGTAACCTGGGATAGGAAAGTTAAGGGTTGAGTTATACCTGTAATAGAGTAAGAGGGTAGGTTATAAATACTACCTACTTTCTCAGCAGTTGCGGTAACTGAACCTGAAGTTAAACCTGGGGGAATTTGTAAGGTAGCATCAGTATAAAATATATAATTACCTGACTCATCTGCTACTTCAAAACCTTCAGGGATAGTAAAAGCAATACCTTGAGGATTAGATAGGGTAAATGTTAAAGTAGTTTTTGCTTGAGTTCCTAGACTTCTAACAACTCCAGTTAATTTAAGAAAGTCAATTACTAGAGCTAGGGGTAATTTATTAACATAATAAAGAAACTCTGCTGCCGCAAATGCTTGACCTTGAATTAAGGCAGCTACAGGAGAGTTTTCACTAAAATCATTTAATAGACCACCTGATTCATTGAAAACCCTAAGTTGAGCTTGTTCTAGGATGCTTTCTTCATTTTGTTCATCAATTAAAATTGACGGGATAAGTTCTTCAGCCATTTAAAAATCTCCATCAAAGTGTAAGGCGGATTGTGGGTTGCTCTTCATCTTCAAAAAGCCAGTATATAGAAATCTCAGCCTCACCTTGGTCATTGATATTTCCAGTGACCTCTAGTTGAATTTCAGGAACATATTGTTGTAAACCTGTTTTGATATTGGCTGCTATTAAAGTAATGTCAGATATAGTTTCAAAAAGGTAATCTTTTAGTCCGTACTGAGGTCTCATTACTCTCTCACGTAACTCAGTTTGTAAGAAAGATAAAATGTGAGCTTTATAGAGATTTCCATCAGTAACAACAGAAAGATTTCCATTTACTATTTGTAAGGGAAAGTTTAAACCATTCATATAAATAATTAGTGTCCAACATGAGGATTTAGAATATAGAAATCTAAACCTAAAGTTTCCTATAAGCCCTAACGGGCAATCAGAGAGAAAGGATTACTACATCCCTGGTTAAATGAGGGGGAATTAAGGGGCTGCTCTAGTGTAGGGGGCTAAATCAGGTTAACTAAAAACCTAAATTCATCCCTAGTTTCTCAAGGGGTGTGACAACCTTGTGTCTAGTTTATATATATAGGAAAAGGTTGTCACAGTAAACTTTACTCTATGATAACTTTACTTTTTAGTTTACTTTATCTATGGTAAACATTAGGTTAGGAGGTAGTAGGTTACTTCTTTCTGCTAGAGGGGCTCCTACCAACCCTTGTCTACCAGTACATCTCCATCAGAGTCTGTAGCCCCAACAACTGAGATTGCTTTACTATTAATATTCATAGTGCCAACATTCACGAAGTTCAGCCCATACCCCCCGCAGTCTATAGTTAGCACTCCTCCACCCATTTCAGTAACACCAGTTGAGAATATTTTAATGAACCAAACCCCTGCTTTTAACATTACATATTGAGCAGCTTGTAAGGTTAATGCTTGAAGTGCATTCATTAATATATTCTGCTTAACTTCTAGTTTAAAATCCTCTTCAGAATTAAACTCAATATCCCCACCATTTGCGGTTATTTTACCCTCCACAGTCTTAGTATCATCCCCTTTGATAGTTAGCTCATTGTTACCAGGAATCTCTCTAGAACAGTCTTTTAGGGGGTCTTCTTTATCCCTTGGAGGATTGACATCATTAGTTAAGGGAAGATACCACATATTTGTATCAAGCCCATCTACATAGAATATAAGAACAGTTTGTCCTATAGCTACAACAGGGTTATCACAATAAGGAGTTACATCAAGTCTTCTTACCCAATCTGACTGTATGCTGGGATTTGAAGGTAAGGCTACTTTAATTCTTCTTCTGTTTTGGTCATCAGCATTTTGCACACAAACTGCAAGTGTGGGATAGGGAGACCTACCTGCTTGATCTAAAGCTACTTGATTTGCTCGTTGACTATTTAATAAGATTTCAAATATTTCTTTCATATAGTTTAAAGAATTGTACTCATTAAAGATGGAAGTTTTATAACAGAAGAAGGGTTAATCTTCCTACCATTTTTTAATACTTCCCAGTGTAGGTGAACTCCATTACTGCCCCCACTATTACCCATAGTTCCTATTAGTTGACCTTGAGTAACCTGAGTATTATTTTCTATATTTATTTCACTTAAATGGGCATATATAGTTTGATAACCATTAGCATGAGTGATAGTAATATAATTACCAAATCCTCCCCCACAACCTCTGTTAATTTTATTATTTCCAGATGGGGAGAACTCACACCCAGATTGATTTATAACTGCTGTACCTGATGCTGCTGCATAAATAGGAGTCCCTAACTTATTAGCAATATCTATACCATTATGGTTTCTCCCTCCTCTAGGTCCAAAAGGAGATGTATATATTCCTTTAGTTGGGAATATAAAACCAACTACCCCATAGAATCCAGCAACATTATCAAATACTTGTCTTACTGCTTTACCAACTGGATTATTGCTATCAGTTTTAATTTCACCATTATTAATATCAGCAGTATCTTTCTTATTTGCTATAGGACTATAGCAACTTAATTTAGTTGATAACTTACCACCTTCATACTCATGGGTTATTGTATCCACTACCCAGAATCTGTCCAAGACAGTTGAGATACCTTCAGTCTTAAAAGGAGTATCAGGGTCAAGTGTTAAAGCTTCTGGAGTAGTAGGGAATTCAGCATTAGCTATAATACCCTTAATTCTGTCTTCATTAGCCTTTCTTTGGGAATCTGAGGCATTAGTATCTCCAGTAGTTTTAGGAGCAGGAAGGGGTAAAGGAGAGCCTGTAGTAGAGGCATCTAAACTATTACCTGTGCCTGTAACATTCTCTTTTCTCTTTTGTTTAATCTGCCCAGAGTCAGGGTCAATTTCAAACTTTCTTTCTCCAGTTGAATTGTTACTCCCTGGTTGAGAAGACCTAGCCCCACCTTTTGAGTCAGTAGAAGCTTGATGAGTAACTTCAAAGAAAGTCCCCATATTCTCCCCATATTGGAGAACAAATATTTGTTGATTAGGGTCAATACCTTTTCTAGGTTGAATGTATAAAGTTGCACCTTTGGTATAAACTCTATAACCAATTCTTCTAGCTTCAATTAGTAAAGCCTCATAATCTGTCTGACTTCTCTGAGGGAAGTATTCATAGAGTGGACCATCTTCAGGCATCTCTAATTTCATCCCATAAGATGAGGTAATTTTCTCAGCTAACTTTTTAAAAGTAATCTTTTGATATGCTGTATTTTTAACTCTTTGAGTTAACACCCAAGAGGCAGATTGACCAGTAAACTCTAAAGCATGAGGTTCAAATAGAGAGTATCTTAGCCCTACATGAATGAAACTGGTAGCGGATATAGTCTTGCCCCCATAACCTAACTCAACAGTTATTTGAGCACCTGTTAGGGTTTTAGCAGCAGAGGTATTCTCAACTTGAGGGGACTTGGCACTATTCACAGAAGAGTTAGCTGCTTCATTACTAACAGCTACACCAGAGGTTACTGTAGTTAAGGCTGCTGCTGCTTTTTGGGCATAAGGTCTGAGAGCATTTCTTAAAGCTTGATAGTTGTTAGTAGCTATAGCACTATCAATTAAATTAGTTAAAGTGCTATTTAAGGGGTCTAACTCTAGTAGTGTTATTCCTCTTGCTGGACCACCTAAAGATTGCCTATGGTAAAAGGAGAATGTACCAAAACTTCTACCCAAAGCTACATCCATTACATTTAAAGAATTACCACTAGAATCATACTTACCTCCAGGGATTACTCCTGATTTACCACCATTAGGGGTATCAAAGTGTAGTTCTAAAGCATAAGCCCCTGTGCTTTCTTTTAGCTGTTTAATTTGCTCATAGTAAGCTGTTCTAGCTGCATTTCCTCTGGCTGAAGGTAATGTAGGGGCATTAATAATAGTAAAACCAGCTTTAGTTAATTCTTCTTTAAATAACTCTACTGATATATCATTAGCTACAAATTCCTTTATTCTGGATTCACCTTTATAAGTTACAGGAGAGACTCCACTTGTACCATTAGTTCCACCTCCTCCAGTAGTATCAGCAGCATGACCAGGGAATACAATAATACTTTTAGTAGCCCCAACTTTAGGGGTAGGCCAGTCTCCTATTTTAAAAGTAATAAAATCAGTTAAAGTTTTCTGAGCTTTTTTAGTTAAGTCAGCAACAATTTGGCTCTTTGGTTGAGGGGTTTGGGAGGCAGTTGTAGATGAAGTAGTTGTACCTGTTTCTAACCATTCAATCTTTACATTAAGTATTCCTGGGGGTTCCTCAGTTAAAGCTTTCCAAGCTCCAGGTGTTAAATCAATCTTTCTATCAGGATGAGGTCTAAGAGGTCTTGCTGCTCTTCCATCAGAACCTAGTGCAAAAGGACCTGTAGTAACTACTGTAACAATGGTTGATTTTTGATTACTTAAATTAGTAACCCTCATTTTTGCATACTTATAATAAGTACGCCATTTCTCAGAGTCAGCAGCCCCTGCCACATAGTTAGGGTGAATCATTGCAGCATACTGACCATTGAAGTCTATTGTGTCCCCATATGCACCTAATGTTCCTCCTTGAGTAGCTTCACCATACCCAAAAGTAGAGGCTATTGTTTTCTCGTATAAAACTTTACCAGAGTTAGAACCATCATCTACAGCAGAGTTAGTAACAGAACTAATTGTAGGGGTTTGTTCTTGGGTTTCTGGAGGAGCTTCTAAAGGAGTTAATCCTCCAACTGATTCAATATAGGCAATATATTTATCAGTCAACTTTTGCTCAGGGTCAAGAACAGTAAATCTACAGTTAGATTGAACTTTACCTTCCCCTAGGGTTACACTTACATTCTTTAAGCGTCCATCACCTATTTCAAAGACATCAGCTTCCTTTGAACCTATACTACCTATAGTCACTTTGCAATAAGGGGAGAGTAAATCCTGACCAGGATTAGGATTCTGATTATTAATATTAGCCATAATTTATTCAATTTAGATATTTATAAAATCCACGAAATAAGATTCCACGCTGGGGTGTCAGTATTATTATTTTCAATGTTAAGAGCTTTTCTTAATCTCTCTTCTTTAGTAGGAGTAGCTAGCCCTTTTGATAAAGAGGATAAGTCCAAGTCTTTTAATAATTGTTCCCTATCTTTATTATCAAAACCTATAAGTTTACTTATTATTTTAGCTTCCCTAGAATCTAATATTTCTTTAACCCTAGTCTGGACAGTTTCATTAACACTTAATATACTTTCAGCCCCTAGATTCTTAAGTTTTCTTTCTGCGGTTTGCTTATTAGGAACTGTTAAGTTTTGACCTATTTCTAATGCTTTAAAAATATCTATATCATTAATAGTAGCTATATCTCTCCAGCCTGAAGAATCCCCTAATACTTCATAAGCAATTTTACTCAAGGAGTCCCCAACCTGAACATTTATTTTATTTGGAAGAATACTCATTAGTTAACCTTCTTTAGTAAAGTTGTTTTGGAAGTATCAAGCTTCCCATCTTTGTAAGTTCCTACAGTTCCTAATACCCCACCTTTATCAGTAAAGATATTGATTACTCCCATAGTTGATTCTTGGGAATATATTGTTAATTTATATTTATTAGAGTTTACTGAATTACTGATATCATCTCTTAACTTCTTTCTATTCTGAATTAGCCAAGTTTTAGCCTTAGCAAGCCCTTCATCCTTTTGTCTGTCTGTTAGTACCTTTGATTTATTTAAGGCAGCTTGTAGACGATTCTCAGAGGACTCTATTTTAGCTTTATTAGGTAATTGACTCTCAGGTATTTCTAATAGGGTTAAATTAACTCTAGCTGATGCTACTTCTCCAGTAAGCCAAGATGTCTCAGTCCAGGAAATATTAGTAATCACAGCAGGTCCAAAAGAATCAGTACCCCATTTAAAATAAACAGGAGAAGGTGTATATTGTCCCTTACTTGGGTCAGCCACCATTAAGGATTGTAATCTCTGTAGTAATAATTTACAGGACTTACCTTGGTTGTAGGTTTCAAGTATTAGATTAGATAACCCAAGAGTTAAACCTGTGGTGTGTTTATAATATTGAGAAGAAATAGAATTTAGTGCAGTAATCCCTTCATCATAATTAGCTGTTCTAGAAAAAGATTTCTGCTCAGGATTATATAAAAATGTGAAAACTGATTTACTGTTTTCATCTACTAAGTAAGCATATATATCACTTACTTTATTGGCATTATTTAGCCCTTCAATAACTTTAGTATTAGGCATATTTATTTAAATAAAAAATAAGACCCCACTAGAAACTAGTAGGGTTAGAATTTATGTTTTAGTTTACTGGTGCAGTTATATAACCTTGAGAGAAGTTATTGTATTCAGAGACAATAGCTCTCATAACATCTCTGGCTATACCTTTAGCATCAGTAGCTTGAGTATGGATATTGATAGAGCCTATACTTAGCCCTGTCCCTCTCCTACCTAAAGAATTAACTAAAGCAGATTGTTGTTGTCTGTTAAGAATAGCTTCTGAAGTATTAGCAACTACTAAACCAGACCCAGGAGGAGAGGCTTTACCTTCTCTAATGGCAGCAGCTATCAATCCATCTACTCTACCCTCTGCTGAGTTAGGTATTAGAGCCCCAAAACCAGGGATAAGCCTAGCTCCAAATTTTAAGGCACTCCCAAAAGTATTAAGTGAGTTACCCACACTCTGTTTCAAAAGTCCAGGATTCTTAGCTTCAGCTTTAGCAACAACTTCCCCAATAACAGGTATTCTCCTAATTATTTCAACAAAGAAGTTTTCTATGTGAGTTTCTACATTATCCCAAAATTGAGATATCTTACCAGTAAATGATTTAATACTATTAGTTAAGTTCTCCCAGTTAGCTGCTACTATTGCTGTTACCCCAGCTATAAGCCCTGCAATAGCTAACCCTAACGTCCCTATACTAGCAACTATTGGGGCTACTAACATAGCTGTAGCTACAGCTACAACACCTAATAAAGCATACCCTATTAATTTACCTAGAGTTAATAATAAAGCTCCCCAATCTAAATTAGATAAGAACTTTCCTAACCCTATAAATAATCCACCAAGGGCTTTTAGAATTACATCTCCTATTTTAACAAAATCTAATTTAATTATAAATCTAAATATTTCATTAAATAATTCAGCTAACTTAGTACCTACAAATCCAAATACTGAACCCCAATCTAAATTACCTAAAAAATCTAAACCTTGATTTGTAAATGCAGCTAATTTAGTTCCTAATCCTTCAAAGTTAAATATTTTACTAAATAATTCCCTAAGCTTTTCCTCTCCATTAACATTGAAGATTACACTATTATTAAAGGATTTTAGAAAATTATTAATTTCTTCTACTCTTTTATTAAAGCCCAGGATTCCATTTCTTAATGTTACCATTGGGTCCCCTAGAGAGATTCCTAATCTACGCAAGCTTACACCCACTGTATTTAGTAATCCATCTTCACCTAATATACCTATTAGTCCATCATTAAGTGCAGTAAAAGCTGACTGAGTACCCTCATCATTAGATAAATCTTTCATAAGCCCAAAGACACCAGTTTGAGGATCAAGTAGAGTGGATTTAAATCCTTCTATTAAACCTGATATTGATGTGGTTGAAGCTTTGATAACTTCGTCTGGAACTTTAAGTGCTCTTTTTAAAACTTCTACCCTTTCTCTAGCTGTTAAATCTTCTACACTTTTACCTAACTTTTGAGCCTCTTGTTCAATAAAAGCTAATGTTGCAGGGTTAGCTTCAAAGAACTTAAGTTTTGTAAGGGAGGCAGTAGAAGCTCCTCCAAGGAATTTACTAATACCTAAACTAGCAAGAGATGTGTCTACTTTTGAGGTGGCAGCAAGAAATCCGGCATCCTTGGATATTGAGTTTAGTGCTTCCTTATATGCTTCCTGGTCAAATGAACCATCTAAAGCTTTAAAAGCAGGTACTAGGTTATCCATAATACCTTTCCCTAAGTTTACATAGTCTGAAGTTGCCCCAGGTAAGGAAGCAGCCACCTTTGACATAGTATTAGAGAATTCATCAATGAAGGAAGTAGCATCTTTAAAATTTAAACCTACAAGCTTCATTAAGGTTCCAGCCGTGGATATGTTCTCTTGCTGAATATCCATTGCATCATTTAACTTACCCCCAATCCCTGTGAGTAAGGAACCTATACTATTTAAACCAGTAGTAATGGCACTGGTCATTAAGTTAGCCCCTAATGTTGCTCTACCTAATGATTTAGTTAATCCATTATCTAATTGAGAATTTAAGTTCCTAATTACTACACTAGCCTGATCATTTGCCTGTAGGGTGATAATTACATTGTTATTACTCGCCAAATTCAATTCCTCCTGTCATTCCCCACTCATGTAGTTTATTTTCAGGAGAGGGTTTTTGTTTTTTATTTAGGTCAATGAACACATATAAGTGATATAAACATTCAGATATTTCCATATCTAAGAATTGAAAATAGGAGGGATTGATACTCCCCCCACAGGCTAGAATTAAGGATTGAAGTAGTTCAGTACAAGTTAATGCTGGTTGAGATTGAACACTAAACAGAAGTTGATTTTCTTGCCAAATATTCAAGCTTATCTCGAAAGCAACTTAAGCTAGCTGCTACCCTCTCTATATCTTCAACTTCTAAAATATCCAAAAGTTCATCAAAAGAAACTTTATCTTTATCCCCAAATTTAGTCATACACAGTGAAGCTAATTTTAAGGCAATAAATGATTCAGTTTTATAATCTTCATCAGCAGACTTTAGAAAGCTTTCTAGTAAAAGAAACTGACGGGATTTAGGAGATTTCATTTCAACAGGAGTTCCATCAGTTAATATAAACTTAACTGTTCCTTCTTCCTGGTTAAACTCTACTTGAAATTCAGAAGAGTCTACTTCTTTAGGTAAGGAAATAGATTCTACAGGAGCTATTTCTTTTGCTTCTTCAACTATTACTTTTCTAGCCATATTTTCCTTTTATTTAATTTTCAACTAAATTCCGCAGTCTCTACAGAGAATTCAATCTGTAGCATTACTGTTTTAGTACCATCAGCAGTATCAATACCATCAGCACACATCCAACTAGATATCTTACATCCAGTTAGTCTCCAGGCTTTGTTACCCCTGAAGGTATCAGTACCTTGGGCATTGCTTACTCTTTTAACAGGTCTTAAGGTTAAATCAAAGTTAGTTCCACCTTCTTTCTGTTTAATAAAGTCAAACACTGGACCATCTGTTTCAGGGTCATGAGGTTTAGAAATGGTTACTGTCTGGTATTCTTTATTTCCACCCTCAGTAGTGCGGGTAGCATTAGAAAGACCATCATTAAAAGTAGACCTTTTGAAACTAGCTTTTACACCAGAAAACTGTGTCCAATATACAGAACTTAAACCTTCAATAGTAATTAAGAAATCTGCATTGTTCACAGGTGAAATTGGATTAAGTCTCATAATTTTATTATTGTTTATTCTTAATGTTTAAATTAAACTACCTGTCCAGTAATCACTTGAGACTCAAGCTGATTTTGGTTTAAGGGAAGAGTGCCAATACTAACTCGTATGGTTGAGATAAGTAGCTTCTCTAAGGCAGGAGCAGGTACAGCATAGACTTCTAGCAATACATTACCTTGCTCTAATTCTTCTGGAGTATTGTTTTCAAAATCACATTTAACTTCAAAAGCTTCAGCTTCAGTTGCACCAAATAGTGCTTTACCTCTCCACAGACGGGAGCAGACTGCATAGGCTGTTTGGGAAATGTTATTTAATAGAATTCCTTGACCATCAATAATAGAGAAGAGTTCATTGTCAAACCCTTTACGTAGTGTTCCATTAAGAACATTCATAATAACTCTAGTATGGACAAACTTATAGAATTCATTTGTGGAGCGAGTTCTCATAGCCCAAACTACAACACCCTTATTTCTCAGGTTTCTAATAACATTAATTCTTAGAGGATTGAGAACATCTTGTTGAGCATTATTAACTTTGGTTACTACATCCTTAACTCCTAGAACTGGGAACTTAGCACCAGCAGGAGGTTGTTGGAAACCTTCTTCTTTGAATGCACGAGTAGCTAAACCAGCAACACCAGCAGAAGGAGGAACAGTAGCATCCTCTAGGTCAGTCAGGTAAGGGTAGTATACGCTGGAGTGTCCTTGTGCAGAAGCATACAAAGCAGCTTCAACTTGAACTTCAGCTATAGTTAAATTAGCCCCCATATCAATTAAAGCTACCCAATCAAAGCTAGCATCAGAAGCCAAAGCTTCCATAGCATTACCCAAAGCTAATCTATCTGACTGAACAGTTAAGGCTTGGAATGCTTGAGGGGCAATTAAGAATCCTTGAGCCCATTCATCATCTACATCAAAAGAGTTTTCAATAGCGTAGATATAATCTACAGAGGTTGGTGTGGTTGGGGTAACTTCAGTAACTGTTATGTTAGATCCAGTAACCACTACAGTTAAGGTAGCTAGAGGATTGTCTGCTCTAACAATTAACTCATCTGTGTCTTCTCCAGCTACAGCACTAACAGCATCAGCTACACTGGAATTATTAATTGCAGCTAGTAAACCTGAAGCAACACTAGCTAAAGTAGGTGTAGGGCTAGCAGGGGCAGTATAGGTAACTGCTGTTCCATTGATTGTAGTAGTGTAAGCTCCAGCAGCAGCAGTAGTAACAGTAATCTTAAATCTCTTAGCAATAGGAGTTCTTACAAAGTAAAGAATCCCTCTTTTATCATTGCGGAAGAATAATTTAACTGATGCTTCAGAAGGGCTAGCACCAAATACATTAGTAAAGTCAACTAGTGAGGTTACTTGGGTAGGATTTAAATAATCACCTGAAGCTGAGGAACCTATCATATAAACAGCTTGATGAGAAGCTAATTCTAATGAACGGTATCCTTGGGTACTTTCTACTACCTTAGTACCCGGCCGTGTAAAGTTTGCGAAGATATTAGTCGTCATATTTATTAAGTATTAATTAAAATAGTAGAGTCTTCTGTATATGTTGAGTTATCAGATGGACTAAAGTTAGGCTTTGCTCTATTTATCCTAATCTGTAATTCTTGTAGAGAAGGTGGATTAGAAGTATCAAAATAACCTGGAGGTTGTAGGTCACTAATATCAGGAAATTCAGTAGTCCTAAAAGTAGCATCAAAAGCAAAGTTTAAGTGAATTAACCAATCTCCATCCTGGTCTTCTGTTCTACTTACTGTAATAGAATCCTCTATATCTGCTGGTTGGAAATACTCTATATCAGGGTCAGGGGACTGAATTAAAGAATATATATGCAAAGTAGATAATACCCCTTCAAATGCCGCCCAGGGAAGCTCATGGTAAGGCATCTGACCAGGAAACATATAAGTTAACCTGTAGGGAAATCTAGCTGTAGTCTTAATTGAGGCTTGCCCATCTTTTAAGTGAACTACACTTTGCACTGGAACTTCAATAGCAGAATTGGCAGGATAGTTTTGGTTATTTACTGTGAAGTAATAAGACTCAGGATAATCTAAATCCCACTGATTAATAGCAACCCTAATAGTTAAGAATTCTCTAATCTTTTGTCTAACTATTTGGATATTCATTTTCTATCTTTATCCTTTGTTAAAATCAAATTCCAGGCTGTTGGATTATTTTCTGATAGGAATATCAATCTATAATAATCAACTGCCCCTAGGTCTTTTGTGGAGGGGCTAGAATAGATAATTTGATTATTGTTATCTACAGGAGGATCAATAACAAACCTTGATTTAGTATTCCCAGATGGGGCTATTAGGGATTTAGAATATACTCTGGGTATCTCTACTTGCATATCATTAATAGATATAAAAATAGAATCAGCACCTTCTACACTAATCTGAAGGTTTGAAAACCTGGGGGATACAGAAGTAATATAGGGTTTAGGGATTATTAAATTATCAACTATATCAATCGTTTTAGTAGTTGTATTATACGTTTGATGTCTAATTAAAAGATGTCTACGTTGAGGTAATCCCAGCTTTTCCTCCACTTTTGCTATCTTATTTTCAACTGAAGCAAGTTGTTGGTAGAGCTTCATTTACTTTAATTTATTTGTCTTTTTAAGTAAAATTTGGTTTAACTGTTCTTTTACTTCTGGAGTTGTCTTAGCTACCATCCCAACTCTTTTTTCTACAAAAGAAGAATAAGATGTGGGGTTATCCAATCTTATAGAAGATTTACTAGGGGCAACATACCATCCAGCTTTTAGTTTACCTGTCTTTACAGGTGTCCTATTTCTTAGTCTGTTCTGAGCCCAATCTGCTGTCTCTTCTAATGCTTCTTGGATAATCTCTTTAGTTATATTCTTATTTTTAAATAAAGGTCCAGATGCCTTAATATGGTAAGAAATCATAAGTTTACCAATATGATGTAGATTTCTTATTGCCAATATACTTATTGTAAATTACATCTATTTTAAGGATGTAAGCCAACTCTTTTAGTAACCTGCTCCCCTCACCTTTTAAGTGTTTTACATGAAGGGAATAGGACAGTTTAGACCCTCTACTCTCAGTTACATAACTGGTTTCCCTAGCTTCTTTAAGTAGAAGGTCAAGACTCTCTATTTCTGTAATTATTTCTAAAGCTCTCTCAACTACAGTTTCTGTATATTCAGAAGTGAGTTGATTACGCACTAATTCAGTAAAGATAGAGTGACCAGTCAACCTTTCAACTAATTCAATTTGACTGGTTGTAAACTGTGCCATTTAATTTAGCCTAAGAATTGTTACTGGGTGATGGCATTCAATGCTGCTGCGCCTTTAGCTCTGTTATGAACCTTCAATTGAGGCTTAACATAGATAACATACTTCTCTGCATCTGGATTGCTGGAAGGTAGGCTCTCAATAGCAACCTGCATTCCTTCTCTAGATTGAGTGTTATTTTGACCAAAAGTATACAAGGTTACTTCAGGTTCATTAACAAAGTAAAGAATGTTATTTGGGCAGTAAGGGTCAGAGATAATGGGACGACCAGCATAAGTTACGCCAGTGTAACCAAGGTCAGCTTGACCAGCAGGTAGTTGATTGATAATACCTAAGTTGGCATTAAACAATTCTTTGTATTTAGCTACAATTTCTGGGGTAGTGTAGATAGCTGTGAAGTTGCCTGCTTTACGTGCAATAGCAGTTTCCATAGCTAACATCAAGGCAGATGTCAAAGCTCTGTTTGAACCATTAGTATTAAAAATAGCAGACCAAAGGGTATAGGTAGCAGGGTCAATACCAGCATAAGCAGCGTTAGCTACAACTGAACCTAAACCTACAACTCCACCATGAGCAGCCAAACCTGTACCAGTGTAAACCTGACCACTTAAGGCTTCCATAATGGCGCGGATACCACTTTGGATCTCATAACCAAACAAATCACGCAAAGCACCTTTACCAGCAGCAGCAGCTTCAGCAATATCTTCTTTTTGCACTTGGAAGGAATGGCGTAGTCTGTGAGTACCAATAGGTAGGGAAGCACCAACTACAGCATCTTCACTGAAAGAAGACACATCTGCTGTGGTAGCTTCACCAGTTACACTAGCTCCACCTGTATTAGCATTCCACTTAATAACTCTCTGACTAGTAATTTTCTTGGTCAGACGGCTCAACATAGGATATTGATTAAGTTGTAAAGAAGCAATTTCCTCTTGTACAACGAGCTGCAAACTTTTAATAGGATCAACAATAACTGTCATATTTTATATATTTAAATTTTAAAGTTTATTCTTAACTGAAAGCTTGAAATAAAGCATCAGCAGTATCAATTTTTTGAGTAGGGTTAACAGGAGCAGGTTTAGTTTCAGTAGAACCTGAACCATTAACATTTGAAGGAGGTAAGTAAAATTTACCTTCATCTGAATTTAAATAAGAGTTCAACGCATCCTTTAAAGGAGAAATAGAATCATCACCTTTGACTACATACCAAGTACCATTCTCTTCTTTTAAATAATCCCCAAATTCTAAATTAAGTAACTTTTGCAGGGATTTGGGATTAAGTGCTTTAGACTCAGCAATTACTTGGGAGATAGCTTGAGATTTCTTAACTGAAATTGTCTCTTTATCTTTCTGGTCTAATTTAGCTTGAAGGTCTACTAATTGATTTTGGAGGGTTTTGAGAGTTAGCTTATCTGATACTTCTGGAGTTTCAGTCTCAGAAGGTTGGTTTACTGTAGATAAGGTTTTCTTAATTTCTTTACTTAATGAGGAGGCTAATCCTTGATTTGCTTTTGTGAAGTCTTCTTTTAAACCAGAAATAGCTTCAGCAATACTAGAATTAACAAGTGCGGTGATTTCTTCAGGTGTCATAAAATCCTTTGTAAATTTAAGGTATCTGTATATTATTCTCAATACAGTTTGAGTAGTCTGGTTTGAGGCTTATCCAGTTGCCATCTTATATAAAAGAATACTGTCCAATGTTTTTAAATTAAGTATTCTCTTTCTATAAATATTAAGTGTCCAATACTATAGAAGGGGTGTCCAAGATTAGGGGTTCTCTAAGTTTGGCTTCAATCTCTTTCTTAATTTGCTCCTGTTGTTCTGCTGAAAGATTACCTGTAGCTTTAGAAATTAGGTCAGTGTAAATTAAACTGTAAGCTGTAGCAGGTATCTCTCCTCTTAATTTATTAAAGTCAACTTCAGATAAAGATATTAATTTAGATATCTGGGATTCTAGAGTATCATTCTCAAATTCATTTAATCCAGTAACACTAATAAGGTCGGGAGAATACCCTACTGATTTAGCTACTAATTGAAGAACCTTTTGATATGTGCTGGAGAGTAACTGTCCATAGAATCTTAATAAGGTTTCTTCCTTAACAAAGTCCATTCTCTTAGACTCACCAGATTGAGCTACAACACCTAATTCAGCAGAAACCCCACCTTGAGATAGAAGTGTTTTTACTTGACCCTCTATCTGCTTTAGGGCATCCATTAGGTGAGGAATAATATGTCCTTGAGGTTCACTCCACTCAAACTTATCTAATTCCAAAACATACTGTAATCCTGTTGGGGGTGTTCCAGATTCTGAATCTGCAAATGATTCCTCAAAGTTACTATCAGGGGTTTGAACTTTCTTATAAGTTCTTTGAAAGTAGGCAAATGTTAATAAATCATACTTTGCACAATCTGTTCTTAAATGTTCTAAAGCTTTGGCAGCAGCTTGGTCAGTTAACCACATCTCATCAGGTAACTCCAATTTGACAACAGGAATCTCCCCTAAACCATGAGCTATTAATTTACCTACTAAAGGTATAGTGGTATCATCATTTACATTCTCATCTTCTATTTTAGAGATTGCTCCACTTTTATCTAACTCAACATTAGAAGCCTCATACCTGGCAATATAATTTGAATCAATAAAAGTCCAGATAACTTTAGTAATTGGAGGTAGGAGAGGATTAGAAGTATCTGTTATAACTTGCCTAACTTTAATCCACTGGGGTTTACCTTTACTCTCAGACCAGTTAATTACTTCAAAAGGAGAATAGGTTGTAATATAAGGTTTGATTTTTAAAAGTTCTTCTTGGGCTTTATTAAGTGGAGTTATCTCACTTCTAGTTTTGTCTATATGTAAATAAACTTTCTTGAACTTGAGGGCTTCTCTTAATAAGTGGGCAAGTAATGTTTTTTCATCTCTGCCTGATAAGTTGGTATCTGTTCTAAATTGATTTATTTCCTCAACATCAGCACCTGATACAACTAAAGAACTATTAGATAATTTAGAGGTTACATCCCCTATAGCACTAGCTAAAATGTTTAGATAGGTAAACTTCTTTAATCTGAATTCATAGGTCTGGGCATCTTCTCCAGGTCTCTGAGGTAAGAATAATTCTATAGCTTGCTTTAGTTTATAACCGCCTGAAGCTAATAAATCTATCTCTCCCCAAACTGGTAACATACTAGAGTATTCTGGATGGGTTGCTTCCAAAATACCTAAACTTAAAATATTAGGATACATATAATATTATTTCTTGGATTGTATTAATTGATGTAAGGTTGCAAGGACATACCTAGAAGCATCTACTAGGTGGTCTTCTTGATGATCAGCAGGTTTATTTAATATCTGATTCTCTGAATTAGTTGCCCTGTGATAGTTCTCAAACTGTAAGATAACTTCACTAAGAGATTGCTTTATAAATAGGTTGTTTTGATATAAAAGAGAATTGATAATCTCACAACCTTCCATTATCTTTATCTCATTTCTAACTACCTTCACTGCCCTCTGTAAGCCTGGTATATTCTTCTCTTTACCTAGGTTTCTAGCAGCTAAAATTGAGCTAGGTCTATCATCAGGAAGATAACATCTGTAAACTTTATATTGATTACAGAACTTGGCTACTTTATCTAAAAACTCATCTTGAGTTATTGGTTGCCCAGTTGAGTTATACCAGGAGTCTACTATATAAAACTGAGTATGGTCTTTAGATAATCCTATTACTGAGATTGCTGGATTTACATCCCCCCAATCACACCCCAAATAATAAGATAAATCATCAGGTATTTTATTTACTTTATGGTTGATATTAAATTGGTCAAATATCTGCCCATCAAAATCCTCAAATGAAGCCTGAAATTCTTGACGGTAACTTTTATCAGGCATTTGCTTTTTAGCTTGCCTAAGTTGAGCCTTTGGGAAGAATGGATTATCCTTAGTTAGAAAATGAAAGTAAGCCCAATCTTTTAAGTCTTTAATCTTCTGATAGAAATGATATAGCGGGTGAGCTTTACCTTTAGGAGTTGCACATATGGTTGCTTTTGAGCCTTCTGTATCCCCTAATGCAGGTAAGATAACATCATCCCAGATTCCTACTTTGAAGTCCTGAAACTCATCGCAGGCACAGAAAAAGAATTTTAAACCTCTTAATCCATCACCCCCATCATCATTTGCACCCCTGAGTATAATGTCTGGTTTGTTTCCTTTGAGAGTTATTCTGTAATCTGTATTGTTAATACTCTCTACAAAAGGGGCATCCTTTAATATACTCTTTAAAGCTTTCCAATGTACCGCTTTAGCTTGCTTAAGCGTTGGCATTATTAAGGCTACTATTGGGGGGAAGTTAGGATCATAGGGTTGATTGAAACTTGTAGCAGCATATATAATTTCAGTCCTTAACTCATGAGACTTCCCAAATCTCCTACCACAAACAAGTAATTTAAATCTAGCAGGGTCTGTAAATATCTTCTTTTGATTAGCGTGTAAGTTTATATTAAAAGCTTTATAGTTCATCATCCCCCTCAAGTTCTTCATAGTCTGGAGTCTTAGGAGGAACAGCATCCCCTATCTGAATTACATAAGTAGACTGTTGGTTATCACTTACACCTACCTCTTCTTTAATAGCTTTGATAGCATTTATAGCTGTTGAGAAATCTTTCTTGTTTATAACTACTACTTCTCCCCTGGATGTTTGTATTTCATGAGGGTCCCCATTTATACATTTATTAGCTATATCTTCTAAAGCTATAATTCTATTTATCTTTTCACTTAAAGTTACAAGCCCTAAATTCCTAGCTAACTCAAGAGTTAAAGCTTCAGAATCCTTAGTCTTATTTATACTCGGTTTAAGTTTATGGAGTAAATCCCTTAATTGTGTATCAGTAATAATAGAGTCAAATTTGGATTCATATAAAGCTTGAATTTGTTTGCGAGTTAACCCAGGTTTTATTACTGCCAGTAATCTTATAAAGTCTTCTTGTTGAGGAGTTAACCTCTGGTTTTTTGGGTTCATATAAGCAACAAAAAAGGTGCTTAATACACCTAACATAATAAAGTCTTATTTATATAAACTTATACTCTGTCCAATTATTTACAAAATATCCAAGATATCATAAGACAATAATTCAAGAGCTTCAATAAATGTTGCCGCTATCCAAGAGTCAACAGATGAAGTATTCTGCTCTCTTATATAGTACTCATACAGCAAACTCTTATTAAGTTCAGGGGATTGGTCATAATTTAATTTGAGGGCTGCTTTATGGGCAGAGGGTAGTTTACTAATAAGTTTACTAACAGTGTCTGAATCTAATTGACCCCATAAAGTATTAGTAGGGTGTAACTTAGCAGGCTCCATATAAAGTCTACCAAGGTAAGGTTCAACATTATCCAACTCATTGGCAAAGTAAGCTTCTAGAACTTCCTTGAGGTCATCTGTATCAATATAGGATTCTGTGAGGGTGGTAACTTGTTCTGGGTAAATAAAAGCTTGATTATACATTTTTTAATATCCTTTAAATTTATAAATAGGGTAATAATAATAATTAGGCGGTCAACATTGCTTCAAATAAAGTCTTCCAATCTTTCTCTCTTCTTGAACACTGCTCTCTAGTTAACTTATCTAATTTACTATCTGAGAATAGTGGGGTTTGATGATTTCTTATATCAGAATCTATAACACTTGAGAGATTTAAATATAACCAACTTTTAATAGTATTCTTTTCTCTTTTACTTAAACTAGGGCTTCTAAGATATTCATTGATTACTGACATCACCCCTTCTTTATTCTTAAGACTAGAATAATTGTCTCCATATCTTTTCTTGAATCTAAAACTTAAAGTTGATTTGGGAATCTTAAATCTTTTCTCTAAATTACGTAAACTAAATCCTTGAATGTAAAGTTGAAAAGCCTTTTCTAATGTGTCCATACTTCACCCCCTATACTTTAATATTAGATTATTAATGATGTTAAAAGTGGGCATAAATTATACCCACCTTATATACTAAGCTGCTATATCTAAACTGTTTATAGAAACTACATTATTAATAGATTTACGAACTAAAGTTCCATCCATATAAGCTTGGCTAACTTGAGAATTCAATTTACTAATTGTTCTAGGACTCACCACAAAATTTAAATCTTCTGTTCTTAACTTATTTAATAACCAAAACCAGGATTCAATAGGGTTATTGTTAACTATATTGTCTACAAGTCTTTGAGAAATATCTTGGAGGTCTACAAAAGAAATCTTAGCTTTGACACCTTGAATATTTGTATACCCTAATTGATCATTCATTAACTCTCTAATCAAGGCTTTAGCTTCCCAGGAAATTCCATTGGGAGAAGTGAATATAAATTCAATAGGTTTATTATTATACTTTTGTGCAGCTAACTCTAAATAATGTTTACTATATAAAGTATTCTTAATATCATTCTCAGAGATAGTTCTAGCTTTTAACTCATATACCTTAACAACTCTGGGTAACTGTTCAACCCAATCCCAGCGTCTATGGGAGGCTTCATCTGGGGTGTTAAAAGAATTCTTTATCCCTACTTCAAATCTTAGGTTAATAGTTGAGTAGGCTGTTAATTTAATAATCTGATCCTGAAGTTCATTTTCTGAAATTAATTTAACAGGAGGATTTTGAGAATTGTTAATTCTTTTTATTTCTTTAGTTGAGGAATCTTCAATTGCTCTGGAACCTAAACTTTGAAAATCTTTAGCTGCTTCTGTTTTACCTTGAATTAAATAGGCATAAGCATGTTGCCAATCTCCAACTCGGATAGCAGAAGCTCTACCTAAACTTTTACCATAGGTCTCTTCATAGGTTTTTTTGAATCTAGCTAAACTTTTACCTTTTAGTAAAAAAGCCTTTCCAGGTAAAGATTCTAACTGCCGCCCTTTTGCGGCGGGAGTGGATTTAGCTTCAGGACTCCAATGCTTTCTATAATCTTCTGGGTCTAAACCTTTGGCTACACTAAGTTGACTCATAATATAGTAAGCTCCATTGTCTTCCTTATTAGGAACCCACTTTAAATTATGTTTTCTTGTTAGGAAACAAAGCTCTTCTAAAATGGTGGAGTCTACTTCTGGAGTGGAAGCTAAAATAGAATTCTTTAAACTATCTGTTGATATAATATTCATAATTTGTTAGTAATAAGTTTTATTTATATTTACATACTAACAATTAAGTATTGTATAATCTGGGCATTATTAAGTTAAATAGTATTTTTATACTAAAAAAGGCCCCTAAATTAGGGCCTTCTAAATTCTACTCTTTAATAATTATTCTTTATCCATTTCCCTAATTTTAGTTTTCCAATCAAGGTCAATACCCTCTAACTCCTTAGCTAATAACTCCTTAGCTAACTTTTCTAACTCTAAAATACCTTTTAAATTATTAGTATTCTCAACTGCATTATCTAATTCTACAACTAACATCCCAGATAACATTAGTACAGGATTCATAGTGCATATACCTGCTAATCCTAATAAACCTGCTGTACCTAATCTAGCTGCTTTTCCAGTATCCATAATCTTTTCCTTAATCTTTTATCTATATCTATATACTAACAAATTGGTATTGTTAAATCTGGGCATTAATAATAGGTCCGCTATCAGCCTCTAAATATTGAAGATGTCTTAATTATGGGGCTAAACATAGGGACCTTAACAGATTACTAAACCTATCAATTCTATATCTGGTACTCTCATTACAGAACCAGTTAATTACCTATATTAAGGGGCTTATATAGGGACCTTAACTTGATTACTAAACCTATCAATTCTTAAGCTTGGGTTACTTTAACTTATGTTTACTTAAAGCCCTCCGGGCTATTAGGGAGAAATAAATCTACCTCCCCAACTTCACCCCAGCCCCCTATTTTTAAGTTTACTGTCACAACCCAGTTTCTAGTTTATTAGTATAGAAAAAGGTTGTGACAGTAAACTCTACTCTATGATAATTTTACTTTTTAGTTTACTTTATCTATGGTAAACATTAGGTTAGAAGGTAGTAGATTTCTTCTCCCAGCTAGAAGCTACACCCCCCCTATAAATCTCTAGTAAGTAAGCTGCAACTTGAGTTGTCAAAGTTAAGAAAACCTAATCAACACCCCTATTCAAATTAACTCTCTTCAGATTCCTCATCCTCAACCTCACAATATATTCTAGGAGTTTTGTAATAGTAAGCTCCAACTTTGTCATATATATAGAAGAGATCTTTTTCAACTAAAGAGTGAGCTAAATTATAATACTGCCAGGGATGAATTTGGATTAATTTATCTTTTACTTGATCCTCCATTACATTCAAAGCTTCTATTACTCTGTCTAATTTATCTCTAGATGTTTTTAATTCTTTTATTATTATTTGTAAGTTGGGCGGTGGATCTGATGGGTACATAAAGTGGGATTTATTTGTGGGTTGCTGTTACTATTTTACCTTTTATGCGGGGGGTTTTAGCCTTTTCTTAAGCAAAGATTACTAAATAAAGTAAACAACATAGAAAACAACAAAACAGTAAACAATGACAGAATAAGTGAACAATCAATACTAAGTTAACTAAATATTAATTCAGTAAAATCCTCATTGGCACTTTAGAGTAATACTGAATAAAATTGATACAAAACAATCTATAAAATTAGAGGGGTTTAAATAATGAAGATTATAGATAAACTTTCAGAATTATCTGATGCTAATTTGATATTAGTTGTGTTTCTAGTCTGTGTAACTGGGGGAGGTGTAGTAGGGCTTATATCTGAAGCCTGGAAGATTTCTGAAAAAAGACAACAAGAGGAAGAAGCTCGCCAGGTGTGTGAAAAAATGAGGAATCTTAGAAATGTAACAATTGAAAGGATGAATAAAGGATATAAAATTTCCCCTGCTGAAGCTGGTGCAGCCTATCAGATAGGAATTATGACCTCTGAGGGGTGTGAGCCAATAAAATAGGCAATAAAAAAGACTCCTGAGATGAGATTTTCAGGAGTCTTTTTTATTTAAAATATTGGACACTTCTCTATATATAGAGAGACATACTAATATTGTGTACATACAACATGAAAGACTCAAGAATCATTTTTCTAATAAATAGACACACAAAGGAATACTGGAAGGAGTTAGCTGTTAAGAATAATATATCCCTATCTTCTTTAATCATTACAGCCATTAACAAATATGCTAAGGAGGTGGGGCCTGGAGAAGAGGAGGAGCACGTACCCCCCACACTGTATACCTATAAAGGGGAACCTTATTACTTACCAAATAACTCAAATGATTATGACGAGTTAGATTGGAAAGTATATTTAGGGAATATTAAATAGAGAATTATTAATTTTTAATGATTTATAATTGCCTATTTTATACCTTATAAACAGTGGACGTTTCTATTATTAATTGCTAAGATATAGAGAGAGGGGATAAGAAATCTAGAATCTGAAAAGTAGAGGTCAGTTTCCTTTACCTTCCCCCTTTCCCAAAAAACTAAATAAACAACAGAATAAAATAATTAAAACTGAATATGAATAAATCTTATATTATTTCCAATTTAAGAGCCCCAGAAGTAACTAAGTTATACCTGGACAAATTACTAAAAGATTATACTAAAGAAGACTATCAATTCTTTGCTCATATATATAACTCTACTTTAATCTCCTACCTTAAAAAAGAAAGTGGTTGGGTTCCTATAAGTTCCACTTTAATTAGAAAGAAGTGGGGTAAGAAAGGAGTACAGTTTCAAAAAATGGTAGAGGATGAAATCTTAGAAATTAAGTTAATAGATACAATTGAAATAGCTGATGGAATATTTCTAGACCAATTTTATTCTAAAAAAGATGGGTTATCTAGGTGCTTTAGAGTACCCCTAGAGGTATTGGATAACATAGACTATCATTCTCCTAAGACAGTTCAAGATTTTGCTAAATGTAATTACTATGATTTAATGTCTGGCAAAAAAATGAACAAAGTAATTAGATATCGTAAGAATGATGATAGTAATCACCCATTTCCTGATTTAATTTTAAAAGCTATGGAAATTATATCAACCTGTACAGTTAATATAAAAGCACTACAAGACCATATAGATTTGTTGAGTCTGAGAGCTGATTCAATGTGGGGAGAAGATAAGAATAAAGAAAAAAATAGGAGGGCTTTAATAGTAGATAGATCATGCTTTAATCATATCATGGCAAATATTGTTGAAGTAGATGGGGACTTTGTAAACTATAAGGTTTGTTATAAAGATCCACAGATGAGTGGAAGATTAACTGAGAGAGGTAGCGGGATGCAATCACCTTCAAGAGAGATGAAAAAAGTAGGGTTCTCTGGAATTCCCAATCTAAAAAACTATGATTTGAAATCTAGCCAAGTTTACGGGTTAATTCAATGGTTTGAAAAAGCTAATATTGATACATCTTGGCTACATGAATACTTAAATCAAGATAAATTGGTTTATGCAAATAAAGTTGGTATCAGCAAAGATAGATGGAAACAATGCTTCATGGCTTTAATTATGGCTGCTCATTTACAAAAGAAAGTTACTAAAAAGAACTTTGAAGGTAAGAAAGTTGTGAAAGAAGTCAAAGGAATAGAAGTAGAAAGTATAGAATATGTTGATGTAGCAATCATACGTGCCTTATGTGAGGAAGCTGAGGGTGATGCTGATAAAGCACTAGATTTCTATCTAAAGTTTTGTGAATTGGTTGCCCCTCTTAAAAAATCTATTGATGCTTGGCAGACTTGGTTAGTAGATGTTTACATCCCTGAAGCTTCAATCTATCCAGGGGGCAAGCAGCTTGTAGTAAACAAGACTGGTATGACTTTTGATCTTACTGATTATAGAAGTGATAAAGGGGATTGGATTAATTTAAATGCCTTGAAGAGAAAAATATCAGCGTTCTTCTTGCAGGGTACTGAAGCAGCCTATATTCATCACTTAACTATAATTAGTGAACACTTTGGGTTTAAGGTAATTAGTAATCAACATGATGGGATTGTTACAATAGGTGAAATTCCCCAGGAAGCTATGGATATAGCTCAAAGGAATAGTGGTCTAAAATACGCCATTCTTGAAGAAAAAGATTTTGTTTAATTTAATAAAGTTTACTTAAAAGCCCTACGGGCATAGGAGAGGAAGGATTACTACAATCCCTCCTTTTTTTTAGTTTTCATCCGCTTAAGTAAGCTTAAATTAAGTAAACTCGCAAACCTAGGGAAATGGAGGGACAGAGAAGGAGATATGGAGGGGAATTAGGAAATATAGGAGAGGAAATATACAAGATAGGATAAGTTGTCTATAGGTATCCTTACAAGCCTTACCCTGTATAGTTTACAGCCATTTTACACACCTCGCACACATCAAGTAACCTGATGGTTGAAACCCCCAGATTTCAGTAAAAGATATATCAAAATAGCAGAACAGCTAATCTGCGGTGGATAGGGTTAATATAATATTTACAGGAAATTTGAATCCCTCCTTTTTTAAATCTCTTATTCCCCAAACTACTTGATTTTTATTTCATATTATTATCTTGCCCTTGAGTCTGCTAATAAGTTTATTAATATTCAGTGATGACACTATAGCCTCTTTGATTACCACTAATGTAGTATCAATGAATACCTAACATTATTAGAAAGAAGTATGAAAGATTTGTCAGATAATATTTCTATGATCTTTTTTTATTTATGTATAATTGCCTTTATTTATCAAGGTGTACATTGGGTTAAAGATATAATTTTTCCAGAACCATACTGTTATACGCAAGGATATAGGATAAGTAGAATAAAAATAAAGTGTAGTGAGCTTAACTCCAATGAGTAAAATCGATTCAGGGAGTAAAGTAATGGTTTACCCTATAGGTGTCTAAAATAGGTAATAAATAATGGCTGAATCCCTTGCTAGATAAAGATTACAGCCATTTAAAATTACTTCGTTTTCTAATCACAAGGTTCCCATAAAGATGCTGTTAGGCTCACTGTTGTACAACTTAATCCTCTTTTTTCTGCACAACTTTTAGATATTTTTTTACCATACCCAGCACAAGTTGGTCCTACCCAGCAGCCTGATAAAACCCCAGATAAAGCTAAAAATATAAACAGAAATTTTAATGGGTTTTTTTAAATTATTAAATACCATAAAGTCTCCTTAGAAAGATACAGATGAGTGAAATTTAACATTTAGAATTAATACAAACATCAGTAAAATCCGAGGAATATAAATTAAGGGGTAAAGTGTAAAACGCCCCTCATTTAAATTGAAGGTGAGCCCTACTAAACCCATAAGTAATAAAATACAGCCTTGAACAAAGCAGCTTGTTTAGAAGACCCTACCATACATGAATTGTATCTATATGAATGTTGAGGGTCTACACAACCTCTGAGTAAACTAACCATCAAGATAAACATAACAAGCATCCCTGACATCTGTTGCGGAGTAAAATCATCACTCATTTCAATTCCCCTATAATCTCAAAACTTCTCCTCCAAGTTAACTTTTTTATACCTAATTTATTAGAGAATAAATACTTAAAAACGTATGTATTTATTGTAAAGCTTATACACTAAACTTAATCCTCCCCCACCCCAGGTTCCCCTTCATTCAAGAATCCCTGGCTAATGTAGATTTAGCAATCCCACCAATTTAAGCCACCTTTAAGAGCAGTATAGAATCTCTCCCTTAACCTCTTTAGCAAACTATAGCTAAGGGGGTTTTTAGTTTTAGCCCCCTATTATTAATGCCCAGATTTTACAACTATACTTTTGCTATATTAACAATATGAATTAAGGGAAATAACCCCTGAATTCTAAATTAAATTAATTAAATTAAAGAGAGACATTATGGATTTTTTGAGTAAAATTACTAATCCCATTAAAGCTATTAAAGAAGCTAGACAACGTGATCTAAAAGAGAGGATAGAGCATCTTGAAAATATGGGGAAAATGTTTAAGGATATTGACGAGTCTGGTGTACTAAATGAACCTGGAGTAAACCAAGAAAATGTAAATGATGTATTAGTTGCAGAAGCAGAAAAATGGATGAAGGAGAACAATATAAAAGATATTAAAGGTAGACTGTTAAAAGATGATTAAGAATTTAGTTTAATTTGTTTTCTATAATTAGCCTCCTGAGAAATCAGGGGGCTTTATTATCGATTATCAATAATGATAAGCGTGACTATTGCCCACTTTTTACAACTACCCTTTTGCTATTCTTTAAGTATAGAAAACCACATAAATAAATTTCTTAAAAATTATGACAAACTTAACTATCAAGACCATTAATTCTACTTTAGTTGTTGATTCCAGACTTATTGCTGCTGAATTAGGTATCAATCATAAATCTTTTAAAGAAACGATTAGGACCTACCAAGTTGACTTTGAAGAGTTTGGTAATATTGCCGTTCATAGCGGCAGTATTATTGGACCAGGGAAACCTGAGACTTTTTACTATTTAAATGAAGCTCAAGCTAATTTATCCTTAACCTATTCTAATAACACTCCTATTGTTAGGCAGGCCAAAATTAAATTAATTAAAGCTTTTGAGGCAGCTAAAGAAGCACTTAAAACATTAAATTAACCTCAACTACCTACTACATATTTAGAAGCCTTAAAAGCTCTTGTGGGGGCAGAAGAAGAGAAGCAACTATTATCTAAACAGGTATTAGAATTAGCTCCTAAAGCAGAGATTTTTGATATTATTGCTAATGATGATAATTTCCTCTCCTTAAGTGAGGCAGCTAAATTAATTAACTCCCCTGGATTAGGAAGAAATAAATTAATGGTTCTATTAAGAGATAAGGGTGTACTTCAAATGAGTAACCTACCCTATCAAAAATATGTTGACCAAGGTTACTTTGTGGTAGTAGAAAAGGTAACTACTAATGTTGGTGTGCAATTAGTAACCAAGGTAACGCAAAAAGGAATTTCTTTCTTAATTAGACTTCTTCAAAAGGAAGGTTATACAGTTCCCTCTAAATCCCTAGCTGCATAAAAATAGACAAATAAAAAAGACCTCTGAAAACTCAGGGGTCTTTTTTATGCTTATTTACAGCTCAGGTAACTTTGGTTTCTTCACGCTACCTAAATAATGGTCAAGTAGAATTTTAGGATTATGCCCAGTAATTGAAGACACCTCAGCAACTGTTAAACCACTATCTACACAATGGCTAACAAAGGTATGTCTAGTATTGTAGAGAGGTCTGTGAGCTATCCCCAAAGCCTTCAGAGTGTTCCTCCAACAACGCTGGCTGAGATTATGGTCATCTATAGGTAAACCTGTAGGAGAAGGAAACAGTAACTCTTCCTGCCCTTTTTTGGGGCGTTCCTGTAGCATTCTGAGTACAGTATCATTAATAGGGACAATCCTATACTTACCAGTCTTTGTAGTCTTTCTTTCTCTCACACTAGAGCTACCCTTAGACCTGCCTAAAGATTCATAGATATGTAACTCTCCTTTCTCTAGGTCTACGTGCTTCCATTGCAGACCTATAGCTTCAGAGGTTCTTAACCCAGTATTAAATAGCAGACATATCAAATCATGGTAGTGAGAGTAATGTTGACTTTCTTGAAGGTAATTTAGTATCTGCTTAACTTCTGCCCTAGTAAAAGGTTTAGCTCGTGGAGTTTGAGCAACCTTAACTTCCAGTTCCCCAAACAGATCCCTCCTGACTGCTTGTAGGATAGCAAGATATCTTTTTCTACTAGATGCTTTCAAACCCCTAGTAGTTAGCCACTTCATGAAAGCTTGTGCATCCTTTGAATTAGTTATTTCCTTACCAAAAGATTTCAGTAAATTTATGAGAGCAGAATCCGCATCATTATAGGTTTCTTCCAAACGTTCTTCTAATAGAGAAACCAAAGGAGGAAACTTTGCAGTAGGTTTTGGACCACCATTACCTGAGTAGACAATTCCTTGCAACCATAGATTATATTTATTTAAAGTATTGTCAAATTCACCTACTAGACAATCTTGGTATATTAATTTACCACAGTATTCCAGCCTAGCCCTTTCAACCTTATCATTCCACTTACCCCAGGTTAGGGAGTAATCTATCCCCTGATAAGTCCACCTGAGTAGACATCTAGAGCCATTCTTCCTGACCTTTAGTTCTCTCATGCCCGTATGCAAGTTTATGCAAAAACATGAAGACAACTATTAAAAGTAGAACCAAAGAATCAGTGTTCTAGCCATTAAGGGGGCTACAGCCTTCAATGCCATTGAAGTGCTCTACCAACTGAGCTATAACCCCTTCTGTTGCGTTATAGATTATCTCTTAATATTTAGTGTATTGTCAAGCGGTTTTGCAAATTAATTATTAACTTTAATATAGTGCGGTGTGAAGTAATTAATAGTTCACTTGCAACAAATAGCTCATACAATGCCCCATGAGAAAATACACAACTAACATGGCGGCGGCGGCAAGGGCAACCAATGTACCTGCCAACATGAGAGAAAATTCTTTATGCTCAACGGCCTTCTCCATTAGGTGTAGTGACCAAGCGACTAGAGCCACATCAAATAACAAAATAGGAATTAACATATTTCTTAATATTTTTTAACACTATGTGAAATAATCTTAACACTGTTTTGGGGAACTGTATTTAACTGGGGGTGATGTGACTCAATCTATATAATGGCTTTAGAATTAAGCGTACAAACGTACTGGGACTTGGCGATCGCGCAAATAATTCTTAATTTCAGCGACACTTAACTGTCCGTAATGTAGAAGCGATGCCAATAAAGCAGCTTCCGCCTTACCTTCAGTGAGTGCAGTATGGATATGTTCACAATTACCAGCACCACCAGAAGCAACCACCGGGATTTGTACAGCCTCAGCAATTGCCCGTGTTAACTCAATGTCATAACCAGCTTGAGTACCATCAGCGTCCATACTTGTCACCAACAGTTCTCCTGCGCCGCGTTTTTCAACTTCTTTAGCCCAAAATAGGGCATCTAAGCCAGTATTTTCTCTACCTCCACGCACATACACATCCCAGCCTGGATTATTGGGGTCAATTCTGCGCCTAGCATCAATAGCAATAACTATGCACTGATTACCAAAGCGATCGCTAGCCCGATTGATCAAGTCTGGATCACGTACTGCCGCAGAGTTAATACTAACCTTGTCTGCCCCAGCCCGTAACAAAGCTTTAACATTTTCTAAGGATTGGATACCGCCACCCACAGTTAAGGGAATAAAGACCTGTTCAGCAGTCCGGTGAACCACATCAAAAATAATATCTCTGTCTTCATGAGTAGCCGTAATATCTAGAAATACTAACTCATCTGCCCCAGCTTCGTTGTAAACCTTGGCCAGTTCTACCGGATCGCCTGCATCCTTGAGGTTGACAAAGTTAACTCCCTTAACAACCCGTCCCGCCTTGACATCTAAACAAGGTAAGATTCTTTTAGATAACATATATTTTTTAGCTCCTGGGTAATTGTCCGGAATTTAAATTGTAAATTGAGGTGGGCATTTCCCGCCGAAAATCTTCGCAGGCGTGTCTATGTGCAGTGTTATGGCGGAGATTGCGCTCAAACAGACCTAAACTGAAAGTTAAAGCTGAATTATGGCGATCATCTCCTCAAAAAAACAACCTCCAGAACCCAATGGAGAACCAAAACAGCATCGGGAGTCAGCAAAAGCAGCACCCAAAGAAAAGATTTTGCAACCTGAAGCGGCTGTTGATGAACAAGGTAAGCAAGAAGAAAGTATCAGACCACAAAAATTTGCTGACTACATCGGACAAAAAGACCTCAAGGATGTTTTAGATATTGCCATCAAAGCAGCCAAGTCGCGGGGTGAAGTTTTGGATCACTTGCTACTGTATGGCCCTCCCGGATTGGGTAAAACAACAATGGCAATGATATTAGCATCCGAGATGGGAGTCAACTATAAAATTACGAGTGCGCCAGCCTTAGAACGACCCAGGGATATTGTTGGGTTATTGGTGAACCTTAAACCGGGAGATATATTATTTATTGATGAGATTCATCGCCTCTCGCGGATGACCGAAGAAATACTGTATCCAGCGATGGAAGACTACCGCCTAGATATCACTGTGGGTAAAGGTTCTAGTGCCAGAATTAGAAGTTTACCCCTGTCCAAGTTTACCCTAGTAGGTGCAACAACCCGCGCTGGTGCTTTAACCTCACCACTGCGCGATCGCTTCGGCTTAATTCAAAAACTGCGCTTTTATGAAGTTGACGAACTCAGTAAAATAGTCCTGCGGAGTTCCCAATTACTCCAAACCAATGTCACCGACGATGGCGCGATCGAAATTGCCCGCCGTTCACGGGGAACACCACGGATTGCGAATCGGTTACTTAAACGTGTACGTGATTATGCTGAAGTAAAATCCTGTGCAGAAGTTACCCAAGATGTCGCAGCCGAGGCATTGCAACTATTCCAAGTAGACCCATGCGGTTTAGATTGGACAGATCGCCGGATGCTAAGTGTAATTATTGAACAATTTAATGGGGGGCCTGTAGGCTTAGAAACCATTGCCGCAGCCACTGGTGAAGATACCCAAACCATTGAGGAAGTTTACGAACCCTACCTGATGCAAATTGGTTACCTCAGTCGAACTCCCCGTGGAAGAACAGCCACAAAAGCCGCATACAAGCACATGGGATTTACACCACCCAATGAGCAGATGTCTTTACTTTGACCCCCAATCCCCAATCCCCAATCCCCAATCCCCAGTCCCCAGTCCCCAGTCCCCAGTCCCCAATCCCCATTCCCCAGTCCCCATGATGATGAAGTTAATTAGTATTGTTCTCAGTTTGCTACTTGTGTTGGGCTGGGGTACACCAGTCATGGCACAAACCCAACAACCAAGCATCACCCAAGAGCAATTAGAACAGGGTGATGAGTGGGCAAATCAAGCCTTTGCAGCCACGAATAAAGGTGATTTTGCGACGGCGGAAAAGTATTGGACAAAGATCATTGAGAATTTCCCCACGAATGCAGGTGCATGGAGTAACCGGGGTAATTCGCGGGTGAGTCAAAATAAGCTAGAAGCGGCACTAGTTGATTACAACAAAGCCGTAGAATTAGCCCCCAATGTCACCGACCCTTACTTAAATCGTGGTACAGCCTTAGAAGGGTTGGGCAAATGGGACGATGCGATCGCAGATTATAATCATGTTTTAGAACTAGATCCTCAAGATGCAATGGCGTATAACAATCGGGGTAATGCCAAAGCCGGTCTAGGAAAATGGTCAGATGCGATCGCAGATTATAAAAAATCCTTTGAAGTTGCCCCAAACTTTGCCTTTGCCCGTGCTAACTATGCCCTTGCTCTCTATGAAACTGGGCAAACAGACCAAGCCATCCGTGAGATGCGGAATATTACCCGTAAATACCCCAGCTTTGCTGATGTGCGTGCTGCATTGACAGCTGCTTACTGGGTCAATGGTCAGCAAGGTGAAGCAGAAAGTAACTGGGTGGCTGCCTATGGCTTGGATAGCCGCTATAAAGATATGAACTGGGTGAAAAATATCCGTCGCTGGCCGCCTAGCATGGTCTCTGCTTTGGATAAATTCTTGAAAATTAAGTAACAAAGAGCATATTAGGCATTGGAAATCCCATCTCCTGGATTTTTTCAATCCCAGCACTCTTATTTGCATTTAATGTTGCATTCTCGTAAAAATCTGTTACATTACGTTACAGGCAGTCGCAACTGTACAACGCAATACATTGGAGTTTTTTTATGTCAGGTTTCAAGAATCCTACACCTACTGTTTCCGAAGATCCTAATGCTGTGCGTTTTGGTTTCACTCGTCAGAGTGAAAATTGGAACGGTCGCTTTGCCATGATTGGTTTTCTATCTGTCGTTTTGATTGAAGCTTTTTCAGGTCAAGGCTTCCTCCATTTTTGGGGTATCCTGTAAATTGATTTGAGAATCTCCCGGCGGCAAAAATTTGGCTTGTCTTTGCTTTGCGAAGCTCATTTTTGCAAAAAGCCGGGGGATTCTAAATTTAGAAAAAGCTCTTAACTCTTGACATATTAAAATACAAGAGGGTTTCAATTTTATTATATTCTCAACAACTTTTCATTAATGACAGAGAATGAGATTGCGGCATAGCCATAGTAGTATAGTGAACAATCACACTCTCCAAAAATATAATAGGAAAGCTTAAGTTCAAACTTATAACCTAAACTACATCTGCGATGGTCTTAGCTCTATTAACTTTGAGACTATAACCCATCCATTCAGTACCTCTTAAGGCATGAATCGCTGCTATCTCTTCAGTATCAGTTTCCATTTCTATAACTGCAAATCCCCTCTTATTACCCATTTTATGGTTCGTAGACACTAAAATTCGCTTCACAGATCCATACTTTAAAAAAAACTGTCTGATATCATGATCTTCCACTTTATGAGATAGATTACCGATATAAACGGACATAGGGTATCTCCTAATTCTAATCAGGGTATGATTGATATGTAAATAATGCCACTGTTTTAAAACCAGATATCGTTGATGATAATGGTGTCATTTACATCATTAATATAGTGTTGATTCCTAACTAAGCAAACGGATAAACAACACTATTTATAAGGCAGTAAATATAGATAATTACTGCCTAGTACAATAAGATAAAAGTCACAATTCAATCAGACAGGGACTTTATTTTCTCTGGAATGTACTTGATGTATCAAATCACTCAACTCACTTGGCTGTTAACCTTTCCCTAGAGCATCTTGATTTGGAGTGTAGTGGGAAAACTGGAAAAAGTGTAATTCGTTGTTGTAGCTATTAACCTAAACCATCATATCTATTTGGATCTTTTTTATCCTTTTTTTTATCAGGATCTTTTTTAGGTTTTTTGGCTTCTTTGTTACCCTTTTTTTCCTTAGACATGATGACTCTCCATTGTAGTAATAAGTAAAGTAGCTATAAGGTGGTGTATTTCTACCTTATGCAATATTTCGTCAAACTTTAGCCAAAATTTTTTAAAACATAATTACCACCCCCCCCATTAATCAAAAATGTCATTACCTTACTGGAGTCCAGCGATTAGGTAGTCGAAATAACCGCCTACTTCATTAGCGTCTTCTCCAGACATCATTGAGGTAGCAATACTCTTCATCGCACGGATACTTTCAGAAACAGCTGCAATCGAAGTACCAAGAGACCTGTACATTTCACGCGCGCCACTAACCCCAATCTCTTGAATTGGAGTAGAATCCCCAGCTACAATACTGTAAGTAATCAAGCGTAGGTAGTAATCCATATCTCGTAGACAAGTTGCCGTCATTTCCTGACCATAAGCATTCCCACCGGGTGAGATAATATCTGGACGCTTTTGAAACAGTTGGTTTCCAGAGAGTTTAACAATACGCTCCCGATTTTCAGTTAAAATCTGAACAAGGCGCAGACGACTTTCACCACTCTTAATAAAGCTTTTGATTGACCCTAATTCACCAGGGCTAAGATATCGAGCTTCTATATCTGCACTAAGAATTGACTTTATAATCAGGCTCATTAAATAATTCCTTCAAAAAAACTATGTTCGATTCACTCTATTAAAATTCTAGAGTTTGCTTAATAGACTAAGATAAAGCCTCTATTTAAAGGTTGAAATTCCTATACCTGATTCCTGCCAAATCTGCCTGCCTAAGATTTATTTATCTGGCTGTATATACATTTAAAATTTCTTTAGCACCCATCTTGGCTGCCTTTCAATGTGTAATTTTATTCTTTGCTTTCTATTCATATCATAGCAGTATATTTTCATAAATACTTTATATAAGTAAAACCCATCACTTTAGGATGAGAGGATACTTGCTTCTACTGCTTTGAGTCCGACTATTACACATTGTTCAACGAGTAAATCGACGCGAAAACCTCTGTCTAAACGAGTGTTGTCATAAACAACAGGTAACTCCCCGCACCGCCCTACCCTTCAACGCTCCGCGAACGGGACGGTGTGGGGCTGCTAGCGGGAATAGCTCAAAGCCTCGCTACCACTCACAGCACTTGGAACTCTTCATTTTTAACTTTTGCGTAGTAGTGCTAGTGCGATCGCCTATAAGATTATCCCGTTATATCGAAAAACATTATCCCAAACGTAATCAATCACTGCTTTAGCATCATCCAAGGGAAGAACTTGACAAGCCCCCTGGTGATCATAGGTGAGTAAAGGTATTTCTAGGGAATCGTCTGTTATTTTACTATTCTGCACTACTTGACCATGAATATTTTCTAGATTGTCCAGAGGCCCTTGAATATCAAAGTTAATCGTTGTACCTAGTTTATTCTCCATCCAAGTTTCGATGTGATCATCTAATTGCTGAGGGTTTAATGGTGTGGGGCTGGTAAGTAAGTGGTAGTATACCAGAATAATTTCCTTACATTCTTCTTCTTCTGCTAATTCAATAAACATTTGAAAGACACTGGCATTGTTAGCTAAATTCTTGAAAAATAGCGTATCTGTAACATATTTTTGAAATTTAATTTTTTTATTCTTGTAGTTAGTGTATTGTTTAAAGGCGAATCCACCCAAAGTAATAGTTAATGATAAAGTTGCCACCAAAACAGGCATGACATTTCGGACTTGTTCTAAGTCTACATTTAATGATTCAACCAGAAATGGTACATTCAATACTATAAAAATTGCGGCAACTAGCAATAATAAATTAGGTAACGTTCTTAATATTAGCGGAATTGCCGACCCAATCGCTGGAATGCCAAAAAGTAATCTATCTTTCCATGTCATGCTTGTTTCGACGTTAGGAAAGAGTAAGTCAACATCTAGTTTGGGAATATTTTTGTAGAAATAAACATACATCTTACCAGGAATAAATTTCAAATCTTGATTTTTTTTCTTCTTGGCACGGAAGTAAGCGGCTTCTTTAAATTTTACTAATAAAACAATCCTTTCAAAAATATCAATTATCTTTTCTTTTTTCCAAAAAAACAATTTTTTTCCTAGAATTGTTTTACAATTATCACCGCGATAGTAACACAAAAAGCGGTCAAAATCATCAAAATTTACTTGAGTTGTCAAATCAATTAGAGATTTAGTTGTTAGTGCTTGTTTGATAATTGATTCAGGTAAAGGCATATAATTGGCTCTTTCCACAATATGCTCAAAGCTATTAACGACATTCAACTCCATGTCATCATATTGCTCAAATGTCGGTGGAGTTATTGGTTGAATATCTGCATTGGGGTTAAAGGGTACGTAATTATCTTTGATAGTTTCTAAGGTTCTGTGGAAGCGAAAGTGATAGTATGCAATGAGAATTTTGCAGAAATCTTGAAATTTTTGGGCATCAGTCTCATTTAGCTGACCATCTTGCAAGCAAAGTTTGATAATATCGCTGCGAGTGTAGGGAATGAATGCCTCTCGATTTGCGTAAACAGCCATGTTAAAACATTAATCGGAATCTAACTAAATGGGTTTGCCAAACCCCACAAAAACGGCAACCATGAGACATGATGTCTTCATTGACAACTTAATTCTAGTATTTTGAGTGGTAAATCTAGCAATTTTTCTGGAGTAGAGAGTGTTTATTCCACTCCACGACGATGGTTAGCAGCTTGCATTAACAAAGAATCAGCAAAAGCGATCGCATCACTTGCAGACTTACCACCGGCTAACTGTGCTAATTCCTCTCGGCGAGTGGTCAAATCATCCAAGTTCGTGACACGCACCACAGTACGCTGTTCAGTGTTGCCATTGTCTGCTTTCTTACCTTTACCTTGAGTAATAGTTTGCTTATTCACCCGAAAGTGTTGATCTGCCATAGCGGCTACTAAGGGTTGGTGAGTCACACATAATACTTGATGATGTTGACTAAGCTGGTGTAATTTTTCTGCTATTGCTTGCGCTACCCTCCCCGACACACCCACGTCAATTTCATCAAATACCAGCGTCCCCGCCGCATCAGCTTGAGTAAAACAAGCCTTCAGCGCGAGTAAAAACCGGCTCATTTCACCCCCAGAAGCAATTTCTGTCAATGGTTGCAATGGTTCGCCGGGATTGGGACTAAACATAAAGGTGATCTTGTCTGCACCCGCAGCAGTTGGCGCAGTGGGGACAATTTGTACTTGAAACTTTACCTTTTCCATCGCCAAGGGTTTGAGTTCCGAGATTAAGCGAGATTCTAGAGTAGCGGCGGTTTTTTGACGTAGCTTAGTTAATTTTTCACAAGCTTGAGTTAATTTTTCCAAACTAGCTTGTTCTTGCTGTTCTAAACTTTCAATAGATTGTTCACTATCATTGAGTTCTGCTAATTCCCCATTGATGCGTTGATAATAGGCGATCGCTTCTGTCAGTGTAGGGCCATACTTGCGGACAATTTGTTTTAATTCCCGGATGCGTTCTTCTACTTCCTCTAACCTTTGGGGGTCAGCTTCTAAATTTTCCCCATAGGCGTTGATTTGTCGCGCTACTTCTGTTAATGCTGTTTGAGCATCTCTAATTAAATCTAACAGTGGTTGCAGTTGGGTATCATACTCCACCATGTGATTTAATGTAGCTTCACTGTCGCCCAACAGGTCGCCGGCGGCTGGGGTTTCGTCGTCGTTTTGATACAAAGCTTGGTAAACTTTGTAACTCATCTGTTGCAAATCAACAACATGATTCAGGCGTTCTCGTTCTTGCTGGAGTTGTTCTAATTCCTGGGGGTCGTTGAGGTTGGCTGTAGTTAATTCCTGGACTTGATAGGTGAGTAAATCCAGTTGTTGTAAGCGTTCCCGTTCCGAGGTGCGGCGTTTTTCTAGGCTGCTGTGGGCTTGTTGGTAAGCACTAAAGGCTGAGGTGATGAGTTGACGCTGCTTAATTAAAGCTTCACCGCCATACATATCTAACCAATCACGGACTTGGGCGGCTTGTCCGACTTGGACAGTTTGACCTTGGGCAGTAATTTCCACCAAGCGATCGCGCAATTCTGTTAAAATTCGACGGTTGACCAATACACCATTCACCCGCGATCGACTGCGGATATTACTAGAAGTGACTGTAATTTCTCGGCTAATAACTATAGAACTATCATCAATTAAATCTATTTCTTGTTCCGTCAACCAAGCTGCTAAAGGCGTTGTTGAGGCAAAAGTTCCTTCCACCATTGCCCTAACAGTCCCCGTGCGAATAGCGCGACTAGAGACTTTTCCGCCTAAAATAGCATCTATAGCGTCTAAAATAATCGATTTTCCCGCGCCGGTTTCACCTGTCAATACATTCAGTCCCGCGCCAAATTCTAGTTCTAGTTGATCAATCAGGGCAAAGTTCTCAATTCGCAAGCAGAGCAACATCAGAACAAAGTCTCCAGGAAAGGGAACAGGGGATAGGGGACAGGGGACAGGGGACAGATAACAGGGGACAGGTGACAGGGGACAGGGGACAGGGGACAGGGGACAGGGGACAGGTGACAGGTGACAGAACAAAGCGATTTGAAGTTACAGGAGGTTAAGCAGGATTTTTGAGAATCGCCAAATACCTACTACCATTGAACTAGCAAGCACATTTTAGTGTAACAAAAAAGTCAATGCTCATTAGTCGTTAGTCATTAATTACTCTCCTTATGTCCCAATCCCCAATCCCCAATCCCCAATCCCTAGTTATTTAATTTTGACTTGATTTATTGCGAATTACGTAAAGCCTGCGGCATAGCTGCGCTTAGAGCGGAGCGGGACGTTAGTCCATTACAAATTACGAATTACGAATTACGAATTACGAATTGGATTTGTTCCCAATCTTAAGAAATACGAAATATTTTAAACATATTGTTACAATACTTAACAGACTCAATCCCACTGGTGGCTTTTTCTATGATTGTTAAGACACTTCCCACAGACTCCCGACCGATTGAGGGTGAACTGCAAGTTACAGAACAGGCGACGCTAACAAAAATTGTTGAACCTGAGATATTAAGTTACAACCCGGCGGAAATAGCAGCCCATTATCAAGCTAGACCTTGGCAAGTTATCGGGCGTATTTTCGCAGTTTTAGGGCCTACTATATCCTTTGTTTTGGGGTTGTGGTGGGATCTCAAACGGGGAGTTGTCGTCAAAAATGACCAGCGTCGAGCAATTCAATTAAGAGAATTACTAACCCAGTTGGGGCCTGCTTACATCAAAATTGGGCAAGCTTTATCCACTAGACCAGATTTAGTTCCTCCCCTATATCTAGAAGAACTCACAAGATTACAAGACCAATTACCGGCTTTTCCTAACGAAATCGCCTACCAGTTTATTGAAGAAGAACTAGGAAACCCACCTGAAGAGGTTTACGCTGAACTCTCAGCCATGCCGATCGCAGCTGCTTCTTTAGGTCAAGTTTATAAAGGTAAACTAAAAACTGGGGAAGAAGTAGCGGTGAAAATCCAGCGTCCTGACTTAAGGGAACGCATCACTATTGACTTATATATTTTAAGAGGCCTAGCGGCTTGGGTACAGAAAAAAGTCAAGCGTGTACGCAGTGACTTAGTTGGGATTTTAGATGAATTAGGCGATCGCATTTTTGAAGAAATGGATTATATCCATGAAGGCGAAAATGCCGAACGGTTTTTTGAATTATACGGTCACATTAAAGAGATTTACGTACCGAAAATATACTGGCAATATACTAACCGTCGTGTATTAACGATGGAGTGGATTAACGGTACAAAGCTCACCCAAACAGCAGAAATAGAAGCCCAAGGCATAGATGCGCGGTATTTAATTGAAGTCGGTGTACAGTGTTCTTTACGGCAACTTTTAGAACATGGCTTCTTCCACGCTGACCCCCATCCAGGTAACTTATTAGCCACACCAGATGGCAAACTAGCTTATCTTGACTTTGGGATGATGAGCGAGATTCAACCGCCCCAACGTTATGGTTTAATAGAGGCGATCGTCCACGTTGTTAACCGCGACTTTGAAGGACTAGCGCAAGACTACGTTAAACTAGATTTCCTATCTCCAGAAACAGACTTAACGCCAATTATTCCCGCCTTCGCCAAAGTATTTGCTAACGCTCAAGGTGCTAGCGTCGCCGAATTTAACATTAAAAGCATCACTGATGACCTCTCAGCCCTGATGTACGAATATCCTTTCCGTGTACCCCCCTACTATGCTTTAATTATTCGCTCCTTGGTGACACTGGAAGGCATCGCTATATATATAGATCCCAACTTTAAAGTTCTCAGTGAAGCATATCCTTACGTTGCCAAACGTCTATTAACCGACCCAGCACCACAATTAAGAATATCACTCCGAGACTTACTGTTTAAAGAGGGTAAATTCCGGTGGAATCGGTTAGAAAATTTATTAAAGAATGCGCGGAAAAATCAAGACTACGACCTCAATTTAGTAGTTAATCAAGGCGTAGATTTTCTATCTTCTGAACGCGGGTCTTTTATTCGTGACAAACTAGTAGATGAGTTTTTAAATGGACTGAATGCTTTAAGCAAAAATGTCCTACATAACTTTACCTATCTACTAAGAGAAAGAGTAGGTATTACAGCCATCAACGAAACCCCAGGTGCAACAGTTGAGCAACAACAAACCTTAGAACATATCAAAAATATCTCCAATATCTTAAGAGAAACTCGCGGCTTTGATGCAGCACAACTTGCACCACAAATAGCTCAATTATTAGTAAATCCTGGCGTACAACGTTTAGGTCAGCAAATTACCAATCAATTGCTACAAAAGGCTACAGTCCGATTACTACGGGAATTGTTAGCAGCAGAAGAAGTTAATAGCAATGAAAAAAGTCAGTTAGCGAAATCTACAAACTTATCTCTGTCTACCAAAAGACTATAAACGTAGGTTGGGTTGACGAAAGGAAACCCAACACATCCCAACGCAAGTTCGATAATTTCTCAATACCTCTCCCCAACGCTAGGGCTACGGTATACACACATCTGGAGGGCTAGGTGCAAAATGTGGTTTGATCCCCCTAAATCCCCCTTTTTAAGGGGGACTTTGAATCTATTCCCCCCTTTTTAAGCTACGGTGTATACACAAGTCAGATTTTCTTTCTAGATCAAGGTTTTACCCCCCTTAATCCCCCCTTGGAAAGGAGGGAAACCGGAAAATCTAGTTCCCTCCCCTTTCCAAGGGGAGGGTTAGGGTGGGGTAATTCGAGGACATATAGTGATTCGATAACTTGTGTATACACAGTAGCCTTTTTAAGGGGGGTTAGGGGGGATCAAAACGATGTGGAATAAGGTTATCAAACTTGTGTATACACCCTAGCCTCGCTTCCTCTTAGGGGGTTAACCCATTCAACAGAGAAACGCTATAATTGCCAGACTCCCACTATCCCATGAATCATTCCAGACAATCAGAGTCGGGAAAATCGGGCAAAAATACTATAATTTGTAAGCAGCGTCATCTATTCAACCCAAAATGGCAGAGGTATCGCCCAAGATATTCATTTCCTACTCACACGAAGACGAACCCCTGAAAAATGAACTCATTAAACACCTGAGTATCTTAAAACGGCAGGGAGTGATTTCTATATGGCAAGACCGTAAGATATCACCCGGAACAGAGTGGGATAAAGAAATTAAAGACAATCTTCAAACAGCCGATATCATTCTGCTTCTCGTCAGTCCAGACTTTATTGCTTCTGAGTATTGTAACGGTGTAGAAGTTAAGATAGCCATAGAACGTCATAATGCTGGAGATGCTAGGGTTATTCCTGTTATTCTCAGAAATGTTTTTTGGCAATTAGACCACTTTGTTAAACTGCAAGCTTTACCCACAAATGCTACACCTGTTAAATCTTGGACGAATCAAGATGATGCGTTTACCGATATAGCTCAAGGTATTAGAAAGGTTGCTCAAGAGTTAATTAGGAAGCGTCAGGAAGAACAAGCACGCGCGAACAAAGCATCAGCACTAGCTCAATATCGCCAAAAAGTGGAAGAATTTGCGGCTGATGGCGAAATTTCTATGGCAGAGTCTTTTATCTTGCAAGACGAACAAAAAAAGCTGGGATTAACAGACCAAGAAGTTGAGAAAATCAGAGAGCAAGTATTAGAGCCTTATGGAATATATAAGGAAAATCTAGACAAGTATCGGCAATTTTTTACGCAGTTGGTAAAGGCGCAAGGATATCCACTGGGGGCGAAAGGTAAAGCTGAGTTACGCACGGTGCAGAAACACTATAACCTGAAAGATGAAGACATAGCCCACATAGAGCAAGAACAAGAGGTAATAGAACAGGAGCAACCACAGCCTAAAATTCAGTCGTTTGATTTTGACACCGCTACCGTAACTGTAAAATCAGGAAAATGTCTAGTTAATCGCAGCAAAGGTAGAGCCGAGCTTTTCACTGAAAACCTAGGTGATGGTGTCAATCTAGAAATGGTCGCTATTCCTCGTGGTCAGTTTCTCATGGGTTCGCCAGCAAGTGAAGCGAACCGAGACAGTGATGAAAGTCCCCAGCACACAGTGAAGATTCAACCCTTCTTCATGGGGAAATTTCCCGTCACCCAAGCTCAATGGAGAGTAGTTGCTGGTTGGGATAAGGTAAATATTGATTTAAAATCTGACCCATCTAGATTTACAGGTAATAATCGTCCCGTAGAACGGGTATCATGGGATGATGCGGTGGAGTTTTGCGCCAGGCTATCTAGAAAGACTAACAGAATCTATCGTTTACCCAGTGAAGCAGAATGGGAATATGCCTGTCGAGCCGGAACAACTACACCATTTTACTTTGGCGAAACTATCACCCCTGAACTAGCAAATTATGATGGTAACTCTACTTACGGTGCAGGCTCAAAAGGTGAATATCGTCAACAAACAACCGATGTAGGAATATTTCCTGCTAATTTGTTTGGTTTATACGATTTACATGGTAATATATGGGAATGGTGTCAGGATGAGTGGCACGATAATTACAATGGTGCGCCAAATGATGGTAGTGCCTGGGTAAGTGATAATGATAATCGAAAGCGGCTGCTGCGCGGTGGTTCGTGGTCCTACAATCCGTGGAGCTGTCGCTCGGCGTATCGCGGCTGGATCGCGCGTGTCGGTTGGTACGACCACGTGGGTTTTCGGGTTGTGATTTCCGTCCTCAGGACTTAAACTAGCCCTTTACACTTTTGCCCTTTTGCCCTCTGCGCTGTTTTCTTTGCTCTTAACCCCTCCGCCGCAGGCGGATCAAATTTTTTTCTTGGTGTTCAGATGAGTGATTTACCCATCATACAAAAAACATACGACTTAATCAAGTGGTATGTCCCAATTCTTAACCGCTTACCCAGAGATCATAAATTTTTACTAGGTAATCGCATCACCACAGAACTTTATAATCTTCTTGATGGCTTAATCATAGCACGCTACGCCCAACAAAAGTTAACTCAATTAGAAACCTTAAACACCAAACTAGATATATTACGTTACCAAACCCGGTTACTCTTAGATTTACACCTAATCAAAACAGAGCGTTACGAATATGCCCAGAAACTCTTAAATGGTATTGGCATAGATTTAGGCGGTTGGATCAAACAACAAAAAAGCCAAAATCATGAGATAGTACCAACGTCCCGTTTTCACTGATGCACCATACATTTTAAATATTTTTTATCTGTAATTCCCTTAATAGCTTATTTATACCAATTCTTGATGAAGCTGCATATAATTCGATCCCCCCTAGCCCCCCTTAATAAGGCTACGGTGTACACACAAGTCTTAAAATCCCAGTCAACACTTGCTTTATAGCCCTGAAATGTCATTCTGAGTGGAGCTTTGCGGAAGGAAGAATCCGCGTTTTCACCGTTATACTGGGATGCTTCCTTCGTCAGCATGACATAAAAGGGGACTTTTCAAACATCCTCTAAGCTTTACTTGATAAATAAGCTCTAAATACGATGAAAAGATACGGTAACTTGTGGCAAGATATTACAGCATTCAGTAATTTACTAGCCGCCTCCAAACAAGCACAAAAAGGTAAACGTTTTCGAGACAACGTTTTAGCCTTTAACTACAATCTAGAGCAAGAATTATTTCAACTACAAACTCAATTACTATCAAAAACATATTCTCCAGGAGCTTACCGCACATTTTACATTTTTGAATCCAAGCCACGGATGATTTCGGCTGCTCCCTATCGTGATAGAGTCATACATCACGCTTTATGTAATATTATTGTCCCCATCTTTGAACGCACATTTATAAGTGATTCCTACGCTAACAGAATAGGGTTTGGTTCTCATCGAGCGTTACGACGCTTTACTAAATTTGCTCGTTCCCATCAATATGTTTTGCAAGCCGATATTTGTAAATACTTTCCTAGCATTGACCACGAAATATTAAAATCATTAATCAGGCGAAAAATCAAGTGTGCAATATAAAAAAATATCCCAATCGCTACAAAGTTGGGTTGCTCACCTCAAACATGGAAACACTTGGAAACTGCGCCAGCAAATATTTAACCTGACGGTATTTGGAACATTGAGCCACTGAGCAACCTAAATTTCCACTAAAGAACGAACACTGAAAATTTCGTGATTTCTCAGTGGTTTAATATCAGTTATGGGAACGATGACAACAGCGATTGATTCACCAGTTGCATTGAATACTTCTAAAACACATCCTTGTTCGCCATTGCTGGGATGAGGGACAAAATCAATTAAGGTTGCTACATCACCTTTTTTTAATTGATATTCATCCAAGTCCCGATTTAAAGCGACACGCTGGTATAGTTCAAAGTTCATTTGCAGACTCCTTGTTAGGTTTGAGGGTGATTAACTGAAACTTGCCGTCAACAGCCCTTTGCAGCCAAACTGTAATCACTGCTAGGTTTCGCCCCTTTAAGCCGATTAATTCACCAGTGACGCGATAGAACACCCCATATTCATTATCTCTATCTTGTATTGCTTCTGTTGAATCTGCCAGTTGCCGAATTGCTGCTTTCAATAGTTCTGGGTTGTCTTGTGTAAATCCAGCTAGGGCGAGAAACTTTGATTTATCATCGTGTTCTCTTGGTACTAATAAGTAGCGAGTAATTTTTTCGTCGGCAATAATAGCATCAGGCGGAATTTTCATATTACTGTGTCTACGACTTTCCCCGCGTTGTTGCTTCTGCAAGCATAGTGATGGATAAAGTCGAGCTTAAAGCGCATTATATAACTGAGTATCTTAAACTACCTAATGGGGTAGGCAATTCCGGCTGCTGCGCGGTGGTTCGTGGAACAACAATCCGAGGAACTGTCGCTCGGCGAATCGCAACAGGAACGCGCGTGACAACAGGAACAACAACGTGGGTTTTCGGGTTGTGATTTCCGTCCTCAGCACTCTTCTGCTGTCAGAATTAGTGAATGGGAATTCATTAAGCGTACCATAGAAGAGTCCAGACCTATTCCAGTGAAGTTGGTCACAATTTCCAAAAATAAAACCGAGTTGGGTAGCTTGGTAGGCTGTAAAGTCGAACAGTTATCTGACTCATCTAATACCAGATATTTTTTAAGTAATTGCAACAACAAATAATTCCCAAATTAGAACCCCATTTTCTTGAAGAAAACGGGGTTTTGTTAACATGAAATAAATTCTACTTACAACCTAAAGACTCGCGAGTATCCACACCAGTTTTAGAATTTACCCCACTAGCATTAATACAAAGTTTTTTCACCTGCACACCATCTAAAACCGCATTCGTGAAATCTGCACCAGTGACATCAACATTATTAAAAATAGAACGCAGCATCATCGCATCTGTCAACACTGCATCACTTAAATCAGCATTCTTAAACTGGGCTAAATAAGCAATACCATTACTAAAATCGACACCATGCAGATTTACACCCTCCAACACTGTACCGTTAAACACGCCACCGCGTAAATCAGCGTTGCTAAAATTAGCATTCTTTAAATCCACATTAGTAAACTCAGTCCCAACTAAACTTTGACCGGTAAAATCCTTAGCTGTAAGTTCATCACCAGCCGAACGGGTAATGCTAGAAGAACTAGCAGCCTCCGCCGACAGAGGAAACAAAAACAAAACCATAGCTAGAACAAAACTAGCTAGCACTTGCCAATATCTCATAATTTATTCTTAACAAAACTCAACACTCCCATTCAATATTAAACATCAGATGGGAGTGGTGAGTGGTGAATTCCCAATCCCCATAGAAGTAGGATATATATTGAAGTGCGATCGCATAAGCAAAACTACCTGTGGCTAATCAACAAGAAACTGCCGAAACCTTAGCGCGAACCCCTTTATATCAACAGGGTGTAAAACTCAAAGCCCGCTTTACCAGCTTTGGTGGTTGGGAAATGCCGGTGCAATATAGTGGTATTACCCGCGAACATGAAGCGGTGAGAAATAACGCTGGGATGTTTGATATTTCCCACATGGGCAAATTTACCCTCCAAGGTAAAAACCTGATTTCTCAACTCCAGGGTTTAGTACCTTCAGACTTGAGTCGTTTGCAACCAGGTCAAGCTCAATACACTGTATTATTAAACCCCCAAGGGGGAATCATTGATGACATCATTGTCTACTACCAAGGGGAAGATTCCACTGGTACACAACAGGTATTCATCATCGTCAATGCAGCCACTACCACCAAAGACAAAGCATGGTTATTACAGCACCTTGACCAAAATGAGGTCAAGTTTCAAGACCTTTCCCCAGAAAAAGTTTTAATTGCTGTCCAAGGGCCAAAAGCCATCAAATATCTGCAACCTTTTGTCCAAGAAGACCTACAACCAATCAAAGCTTTTGGACACCTCCAAACCACAATACTAGGTAAACCCGCCTTTATTGCCCGCACAGGTTACACCGGGGAAGATGGTTTTGAAGTATTACTAGACCCAGATGTAGGGGTAGAGTTATGGCGTAGTCTCTCTAATGCTGGTGTCACCCCCTGCGGATTGGGTGCGAGAGACACCCTACGCCTAGAAGCAGCAATGGCACTTTACGGACAAGATATCGACGACACGACCACACCCCTAGAGGCTGGGTTAGGTTGGCTAGTTCACCTCGATACCAAAGGAGATTTTATTGGTCGGGCTATTTTAGAAGAACAAAAAGTAGCCGGAGTGCAACGCCGACTCGTAGGTTTACAAACCCAAGGGCGTAACATTGCCCGTCACGGCTACCCAGTGATTGCAGACGGTAAAGTAGTAGGAGAAGTTACTAGTGGCACTCTATCGCTTACACTCGGTTATCCTGTGGCCTTAGCTTACGTTCCCACCACACTATCGAAGGTGGGACAGCAACTAGCAGTAGAAATTCGTGGTAAAGCATACCCAGCAAATGTAGTTAAACGTCCCTTTTATAAGTCGAAAAATAAGGTTTAGGGACTGGGGACAAATCAAGTCAAAAGTCAATACTTCTCTACGAGAAGCTGCGCCAATGACAGGCTCAGTAATCAGTCAAAAGTCAAAATTAAATAACTGGGGACTGGGACAAGAGAGGATGACTAATGACTTAGGTTTGACTACTAAATGTGTTGTAAGATACTCAAGCTTACTTGCTAAGTATGTTTTGAATTACTGTGAGAACGATTTTTTTGATATTGCAGAGGAAGAGAGATGTCATCGTTTGAATACCCTCAAGATTTAAAATATCTGGATACTCATGAATATGTGCGGCTAGATGGCGAAATTGCCACTATAGGTATTACAGAATTTGCCGTAGATCAATTGGGTGACGTGGTATTTTTGGAACTCCCAGACATTGGTGATTTGATTACTAAGGGAGATAAGTTTGGTTCAATTGAATCAGTGAAAGCTGTTGAAGACTTAAATACACCAATAACCGGTACAGTTATAGAACGCAACGAGGCTTTGATTGAATCTCCCGAAGCTGTTGCAGATGACCCTTATGGTGAAGGGTGGCTTTTAAAATTACGCGTCAATGACCCTGATGAAGCAAATGATGCTTTGACTGCGGATGAGTATCGCGCTGAGGTGGAAGGAGAATAGGGGACAAATCAAGTCAAAAGTCAAAAGTCAAAAGTCAAAATTAAATAACTAGAGACTGAGGATTGGGTGAAAATATCCCTTGTTTCCTTTGTATTCCTTAAGGTTTATCTAGAAGTCTTGTAGAGACGTAGGATTGCTACGTCTCTATTTTTTCGGCAATGTCTCATGATCTTTGATGCCAATGACAAAATATTTCATAATTTGTTAAAGAATTTACAAACTACTCCGACCTATCCAGATTATTTATTGCAAAATATGAATTAGTTACCTCTGGAGTATTAAGTTTGTGGTATCTATTACCTCTGTTTCGCAGTCTAGCGATGGGTTAAGCCTCACTAAAGGCGATCGCTTTCACTCTTCACTAGAAAAAAAAGATAATTTTATACAAAGGCATATAGGCGTAAATTCTCAAGACATCCAGCAAATGCTTGATGTTTTAGGATTGTCTAGCCTAGATGATTTGATTGATAAAACAGTACCGACAGCAATCAGGCTGAATCAACCGCTACAATTACCAGCCGCACAAACTGAGTACGCAGCACTGGCAAAGTTAAAACAAATTGCCGCGAAAAATCAAGTGTTTCGCTCATACATTGGTATGGGATATTACAACTGTATTACTCCCCCTGTGATTGGGCGTAATATCCTAGAAAACCCTGGTTGGTATACAGCTTACACCCCTTATCAGCCAGAGATAGCCCAAGGGCGACTCGAAGCACTGCTAAATTTCCAAACGATGATTATTGATTTAACGGGTTTGGAAATTGCCAACGCTTCGTTATTAGATGAAGCCACAGCCGCCGCCGAAGCTATGAGTATGAGTTACGGCGTGTGTAAAAATAAAGCCCATGCCTATTTTGTTTCTCGTGATTGTCATCCTCAAACTATCGATGTCTTGCAAACACGGGCGAAACCTTTAGGCATTGAAATTATTATCGGTGATCATCAGACCTTTGATTTTGCTCAACCAATTTTCGGGGCAGTTCTGCAATATCCCGCTAGTGATGGTACTATCTACGACTACCGCGCTTTTATTGAAAAAGCTCATGCTCAGGGTGCATTGGTAACGGTAGCAGCAGATCCTTTAAGTTTAACTCTACTCACCCCTCCCGGTGAATTTGGTGCTGATATTGCTGTCGGTAGCACCCAACGCTTTGGTGTTCCCTTGGGTTTTGGTGGCCCTCATGCGGCATACTTTGCGACTAAGGAAGAATACAAGCGGCAAGTTCCTGGGCGCATTGTGGGTGTGTCTAAAGATGTCCACGGTAAAATAGCTTTGCGTCTGGCTTTGCAAACTCGTGAACAACATATCCGCCGCGAAAAAGCGACGAGTAATATTTGTACTGCACAGGTGTTACTAGCAGTGATAGCGAGTATGTACGCCGTCTATCATGGTTCAGAGGGACTAAAAAATATTGCTGAGAATATTCATCAGCTAACTGCTATCCTGGCAGCAGGATTAAAGCGTCTGGGTTACAAGATTAGTTCAGAAAATTTCTTTGATACTTTGCGGGTAGAGTTAGGTACACAAAACCTAGAGGCTATTCTTGCAAGTTGCCAAGCTCGAAATATTAACTTGCGGGTTTTCGATAATACTGCTGTTGGCATTTCTTTAGATGAAACCACCACCTTAGAAGAGGTGATTGAACTCTGGCAAATTTTTGCTTTGAATGATGAATTACCCTTCACCGCCGCAGAGTTAACATTTGCTTCTCATCTCCCCCTCCCCCGTACTAGCAGCTACCTAACTCACCCCGTCTTCAACCGCTATCATTCTGAAACTGAGTTATTGCGTTATCTGCACAAGTTAGAAACCAAGGATTTATCTCTCACAACATCAATGATTCCCTTGGGTTCTTGTACGATGAAGTTAAACGCCACAGCTGAAATGATTCCGGTGACATGGGCTGAATTTGGCAACATACACCCCTTTGCACCGCCATATCAAACACGGGGTTATCAAATTCTGTTCCAACAATTGGAAGCGTGGTTAGGAGAAATCACCGGCTTTGCGGGAATTTCCCTGCAACCAAACGCAGGTTCACAAGGAGAATACGCCGGACTTTTGGTGATTCGTCAATATCACGAAAGCCGAGGAGAAGCACACCGCAACGTTTGTTTAATTCCCAACTCAGCCCACGGTACAAACCCCGCTAGTGCGGTAATGTGTGGGATGAAGGTGGTAGCAGTCGCCTGTGATGCTAACGGTAATATTGACGTTGAGGACTTAAAAGCCAAAGCAGCAAAACACAGTCATGAACTGGCGGCTTTGATGGTGACTTATCCCTCAACTCATGGCGTATTTGAGGAAGCCATTCAGGAAATCTGCGCGGTAGTTCATAGTCACGGCGGCCAAGTCTACATGGATGGGGCAAATATGAACGCCCAAGTAGGGATTTGTCGCCCTGGTGATATTGGTGCAGATGTGTGTCACCTGAACTTACATAAAACCTTCTGTATTCCCCACGGTGGCGGCGGCCCTGGTATGGGGCCAATTGGTGTTGCATCTCATCTTGTCCCATTTTTACCGGGACATCCGGTGTTGGGGACTGGGAAGAATGCAATGTCCAATTCTCAACTTGGTGCTGTGGCTGCTGCTCCCTGGGGAAGTGCTAGTATTTTGGTGATTTCTTGGATGTATATTGTGATGATGGGGGCTGCTGGGTTGACGGAAGCAACCAAGGTGGCTATTCTCAACGCCAATTACATCGCTAAGAGATTGGAAACCTACTATCCAGTGTTGTACAAAGGGCAGAATGGTTTAGTTGCCCATGAATGTATTTTAGATTTACGCGCCCTCAAAAAATCCGCCAACATCGAAATTGATGATATCGCAAAACGCCTGATGGACTACGGTTTCCACGCGCCGACTGTCTCCTGGCCTGTGGCGGGGACAATTATGGTTGAACCCACAGAAAGCGAATCTAAGGCAGAATTAGATCGTTTTTGTGATGCGCTGATTACGATTCGCCAAGAAATTGCGGAAATTGAGTCAGGTAAGATGGATGCTGAAGATAATCTCTTGAAAAATGCACCCCACACCGCCGCCAGTCTCATTGCTGGTGAATGGACTCATTCCTATTCTCGTGAACAAGCCGCCTATCCTGCACCGTGGACACGGGAACATAAATTCTGGCCGAATGTGGGCAGAATTAACGCGGCTTTTGGTGACAGGAACTTCGTTTGTTCTTGTCTACCAATGGATGCTTATCAGTAAATCACATTGTAGCTTGGGTCGTTAGGACACTAAGTTCTGTCGTTAGGACACTAAGTTCTGTCGTTAGGATACTAAGTTCTGTCGTTAGGACACTAAGTTCTGTCGTTAGGATACTAAGTTCTGTCGTTAGGACACTAAGTTCTGTCCTTAGGACACTAAGTTTTAATATCGCTGAGTTAAGTTTTGAAGCCTCTCTCCTGGTAGAGGCTACGGTTGTACACACAAGTCAAATTACCCCCCTTAATCCCCCCTTAGAAAGGGGGGAAACAAGAAAATCCAGTTCCCTCCCCTTTCCAAGGGGAGGGTTAGGGTGGGGTAATTCGAGGACTGATAGTGATTCGATAACTTGTGTGTACACCGTAGCCTGGTAGAAGCTAAGATATACACACAAATTTTGGCATAGTCTATTTATCCCGCCTCGGAATTATAGCGGTTTGCAGTTGAGTCTAATACAGACCTAACCCCCAACCCCTTCCCTACAAGGGAAGGGGAGTAAGCCTCAAAGCTCTCCTTGTAGGCTACGGTGTACACACAAGTCTTAAAATCCCAGTCACAACTTGCTTTATAGCCCTTCAATGTCATTCTGAGTGGAGCGGAGCGGAAGGAAGAATCTCGGACTTGCACCGTAGTCTCTAGATGTTTCATTTCGCTATCGCTACATTCAACATGACAGTTGAGAATTTTGTCAAGGTTCTGAAATGTATGTGGGTAGCACTTGTGTGTACACCGTAGCCTTGTAGGAGAGAGGTTTGGAGAGAGGTTAGAGTGTATTGCATACAAACGAGAAGTGCTATGATTCCGAGGTGGGATATCAGATTCAGCGTGAAAATTTCCGACTTATTGTAAAATAATTTGCCCTCATTTAAGTAAAAATGCTAACAATTCTCAGTAAAATGTTAATAAAAAATTAAATTATTTGTGAACTTCGCTGAAGCGGAACAAAGTTGAATTAAGACAAACTAGCTTTATCAGGATTTTTGAGGAGTATAGTTATGTCTCGCAAAAAACGCACATCCCGCGTTGTAGAAAAAGCAGAGTTAAGATCCTTTGGACTCAAAGCAGTTGATCCAAATATGGATTTTGGCAATAATTGCAATTTAGCAAATATGACTAAGCTAATAGAAGAATATCGGATCAAAATTGATGCTTATAATACTGCGTTAGCCGTTATCGACTCATCTAGAACTCAAATGACAGAGTTAGAAAGGAACTTAAGTGAACTATCAGAGAAAATGTTAATTGGTGTTGCTTTTAAATATGGCAAAGACAGCATTGAATATGAAATGGCTGGTGGTGTCAGAAAAAGCGATCGCGTTCGCAGAAGCATGGTTAGCCGCATCAAAGCTAATTCAGAAACTCCATCTAGTGATACTTCTCAAAGTGCATAATTAATCACTATTCGTATATACACAAGTTATCGAATCACTAGAAGTCCTCTTGTTACCGCACTCTAACCCTCCCCTTGAAAAGGCTACGGTGTACACACATCTGGGATGCTCCCTGCTAAATGTGGTTTGATCCCCCTAAATCCCCCTTAAAAAGGGGGACTTTGATTCTATTTCCCCTGGGATGCTCCCTGCTAAATGTGGCTTTATCCCCCTAAATCCCCCTTAAAAAGGGGGACTTTGATTCTATTTCCCCTGGGATGCTCCCTGCTAAATGTGGCTTTATCCCCCTAAATCCCCCTTAAAAAGGGGGACTTTGATTCTTGTCCCCCCTTTTTTAAGGGGGGTTAGGGGGGATCAAAACGATACGGCATAAGGTTATCAGACTTGTGTATACACCGTAGCATCAATTGACTACCGATCTAGGCCGCAATAACTGGACGAAGGTATCACTTACAGTATGGTCTTTTGTATTGGCGGCGTATTGAATTAACTTTTCTCGCAACTCTCTAGCAGCATCTAAAGGTAATAAAGTTGCTAGCAAAAAGTATACACCACGAAAACGGGGGTCGCCCATGTGGTCGATCAGACGGTTTTTAGCTTTCTCACTCTCGCCGAGAAAGTTATGCACCAAAAAAAATTCCATAATTTTATCGTGGCGGAAGTACCATTCTCGCTTGGGCTCGCCTTCTTCGTCTTGCCATTGACGGCTGACGACCATTTTATATTTCTCATCTTCTAAAGACTGTAAGACTTTATTAAATTCCGCCGCAGGTAACGCCTGTTCATCGTTAAGCCGCATTTGATAGACTGCATCAGAGAATTTTTTGGCTCTCCCAGAGTAGTTATGCTAGAATAGCATGAATAAATCCAGTATAATTCAATAGAATTAGCAGTGATTAGTGGCGATAATCCAAGCTGGGAAGGAGTTATACAAGCAATTAAGACTATAAATAAGCAAGAAAGGTTGAGAATAAAATTAGCATTTTAATAAATATGCCTTCTAATCCCCTACTTCATTTTATTACTAAAGTTATTAATATTGAAGATATTAAGGTTGTGAATTACAATTTTATCACCGATGATGAAATCGTAATTGAAATCCAAAGTCAGTCAAAAGTTGCTCAGTGTCCTCGCTGTGGAAAGACAACTGATAAAACTCATCAAAATCATTGGTATATGGTCAGAGATATACCCATGAGTGGCTATCAAGTAATTTTAAAAGTAAATCGTCGTCAATTGAAATGTACAGAATGTCAGAAAGTATTCAGCGAAAAACTGTCTTTTGTAAAAAGTAGAAGAACTTACACAACAAGACTAGGGATGAAAGTAATCAAGGAAGTATTAGAGACGGATGTGGAGAGTGCAGCTAGAAGAAATAGAATGACACCATCTGAGATAGAAACAATATTAAAAGAGTTAGAAGCAGATTTGCTAAAAGAAAAACCTCGTCAGATAAAAAAGCTAGGAATAGATGAAATCACACAATTAAAAGGGGGAAAGAATTATGCAGCAGTATTAGTAGATTTAGAGACAAGAAGACCCATAGCTTTGTTAGAAAAAAGAAATAAAGCAGTTATAGCAGAATACTTATCCAGTCTAGGTTCAGAGGTACTGAATCAAATAGAAGAAGTCAGCATAGACTTATGGATACCCTATAAAAGTTTAATCCAAGAAATGCTACCGAATGCTCAAGTGGTGGCAGATAGATTCCATGTCATGAAACAAATAAACCAGGAGTTAGACGCAAGAAGAAAACAGGAAAAAAGAGCAGCAGAGAAAATTAAAAATCGCCAAGAAAGAGAAAAGAAATTAGCTGGCTTAACTCACAGTAAATACCCTTTGCTAAAGAAAAAAGAAAGCCTGAGTGATGAAGAAAAGGCGAAGATAGCTTCACTCCAAAAAGTTGCTCCAGAGTTAGGAGAAATGTATCGGAATAAAGAAGCAATTAGAGATATATTTGAAAGTCCGATAACCAGTGATGAAGCCTTAGATAAATTCCTGGAATGGACTCAAGCAGCTTATAAATTATTCCCCAAAAGTTGTCGAACCATCTGTAGATGGATAGATGAAATTCTTGCTTATTTTGATCACCGAACTACTCAAGGTATCGTAGAAGGAATTAATCAGAAGATTAAGCTCATTAAACGCAGAGCTTATGGCTTAACTAACTTTAATAGTTTTAGAAGAAGGGTTTTACTAAATTGGTATTTCTGTTGTTAATTTAACATATCTAGTCTGGGAGAGCCAATTTTTTTAACGGAAATTCCTGTTTCCACTCTTGCAAATACTCCGCCGCCATCAATTTATATTGCTGTTGTTGCAGGTGAAATAAGTCTGGGTATTCACCTTGGGATATCATTAATGCTACCAGGGTTAAATCCATTGGGTTGGAGAGAGTCCTTTGGTTGGCGGCTAACTCTTCTGGTGATTGTTGCTGGCTGAGGGCTTGAGTTAAATAATTATTGCAGGCTTGTTTATAACCATCACCTTGAAGTTTGCCGTTTTTGGGCAGTTGTGGCTCACGGGAAAGCAAAAATTGCTGAATTTGCTCTGGTTCAAGAGGCTGTAATTTATATATCTTGGCGGTTGAGGGTGGAGTCCACTGTAGGGGTTGGGTAGTCATGATGATGTTACTGAGGAAGTAGCTTTCGACAAACTGGCAGATTTTCGCCCTGGTGTCGGCGGTGACTTCATTGAGTCCGTCGATACAGATATCTAATGCGCCACTGTAAATTAGGCTTTTGAGGAAATTAGTGTCCTGTGGTAGTCCTTCGAGTTTGGTGTAAATGGCTTCAATTACACCGCCTTCACACTTACGGGCGGGTAGATAAACGACAATGCGGGGTGAGGTTTGCACCAAATGCCGGAGAAACATTGATTTACCCAAGCCAGAATCCCCTTCTAGAACGATTTGCCCTTTGATGCTGGGTAATACTTGGTTAATAGCTTGGGTTTCTGTGCTGGAGACTTGCACCTGAGATTCTGGGAAGTAGGCTTGGGAGTTAAAATTATCTAACCCAGCATCGGCTAATAGGGAAGTTTTGAAGGGTTCAAATAATTTGCGACGGAAAAAGGGAAACCAGGTGAGGAGAAAGCCGACATAGCCCACGCCTAAGATGCGGCGTACCCAAGGATTCCAGAAAAAGATGGCTTGGACTTGGGGAAATTTGGGATAGGCGAAGATGAGGGCAAGCCAAAAGGCGGCGTGTATGAAAATAGTGGTTCTAGCGTTGAAAAACCACTGCCAACCTTTGAGGTTAACTATGACTGATTGCAGTGAATCAGCTTCGTTGTGTCTGGCGTTTTTGAGGTTTTTGTAGTGAGTTTCTAATAGGAGAATATCTTGGGGTTGCCAAGATATTTTTCTGGCGACTACAGCAATTTGCTTTGCTAAATCTTCCCGTAATTCTGTGAGATCATTGCTGAGTTTCCAAGCGTCGCGGAATACTTCTAGTGTTTTGACACCTTCAGCGTGTGTTAATTTATCGGGAGTTGCTTTAGGTTTGCCTAACCATTGGAGGAGGGTTTTCACCTCATCAGTACCGCCAGCAAGGAAATAGGTGAAAAACCTCCACTGTGCAATTTCTGACTTAGCTTCGTCATAAACACTATCCAAAATTACGACAACATTATTCAGCTTGAGTTGTTCTATTTTTCCCAATGCCACTGCTGCACCGGAACGAACAAGAGCGGTAACGGATTTATCCTTGAGGATATCAGCGATGTCTTTGACGTAGGGTTTAGCAGCCTCCCCCAGATTTCCCAATGCCTCTGCTGCACCGTAACGAACATAAGAATCAACGGATTTATCCTTGAGGATATCAGCGATGTCTTTAACGTAGGGTTTAGCAGCCTCCCCCAGATTTCCCAATGCCACTGCTGCACTGTAACGAACATTAGAATCAACGGATTTATCCTTGAGGATATCAGCGATGTCTTTGACGTAGGGTTTGGCAGCCTCCCCCAGATTTCCCAATGCCACTGCTGCACTGTAACGAACATTAGAATCAACGGATTTATCCTTGAGGATATCAGCGATGTCTTTGACGTAGGGTTTGGCAGCCTCCCCCAGATTTCCCAATGCCTCTGCTGCACCGGAACGAACATTACTGTCAACGGATTTATCCTTGAGGATATCAGCGATGTCTTTGACGTAGGGTTTGGCAGCCTCCCCCAGATTTCCCAATGCCTCTGCTGCACCGGAACGAACATTACTGTCAACGGATTTATCCTTGAGGATATCAGCGATGTCTTTGACGTAGGGTTTGGCAGCCTCCCCCAGATTTCCCAATGCCACTGCTGCACCGGAACGAACACCAGCGTCAACGGATTTATCCTTGAGGATATCAGCGATGTCTTTGACGTAGGGTTTGGCAGCCTCCCCCAGATTTCCCAATGCCACTGCTGCACCGTAACGAACACCAGCGTCAACGGATTTATCCTTGAGGAAGTCGAGGATGTCTTTGATGTAGGGTTTGGCAGCCTCCCCCAGATTTCCCAATGCCTCTGCTGCACTTCTACGAACAGTTGAGTCAACGGATTTATCCTTGAGGATATCAGCGATGTCTTTGACGTAGGGTTTAGCAGCCTCCCCCAGATTTCCCAATGCCTCTGCTGCACTTCTACGAACAGTTGAGTCAACGGATTTATCCTTGAGGATATCAGCGATGTCTTTGACGTAGGGTTTAGCAGCCTCCCCCAGATTTCCCAATGCCTCTGCTGCACCTCTACGAACATCTTTGTCAACGGATTTATCCTTGAGGAAGTCAGCGATGTCTTTGACGTAGGGTTTAGCAGCCTCCCCCAGATTTCCCAATGCCACTGCTGCACCTCTACGAACAGTTGAGTCAACGGATTTATCCTTGAGGAAGTCGAGGATGTCTTTGACGTAGGGTTTAGCAGCCTCCCCCAGATTTCCCAATGCCACTGCTGCACCTCTACGAACAGTTGAGTCAACGGATTTATCCTTGAGGAAGTCGAGGATGTCTTTGACGTAGGGTTTAGCAGCCTCCCCCAGATTTCCCAATGCCACTGCTGCACCTCTACGAACAGTTGAGTCAACGGATTTATCCTTGAGGATTTTTGCAGCTTTCATAGCAATAGCTTCTGGTTTGTCCACTAGACATCTCCGAAAACAGTCAAAGCCTTTGTTTGGCTAGGCTGTAGCCACTAAATGCAATCATCTTAAATTAGCTATTCTGTACGATGAAATAAGACTTTGAGATATTTGCTGTTGATAATTAGGCAAAAATATCTAGTTATATGCGATAATTTTAACCTGATGATATAGCTGATATTTCTAATGGTAATATTAGCCCTCGAATCCGTAACCTTACTAGCCCACAAATCGTCAAAATTACTTGCTTATATTTGCGGGTATTTAACCTAAATCTCTCTTGGACAACTCGAAAGATTTTGACTGACCGTATTCGATGTTCAACAAAGATTCGTTTAGATGAAAATATTTTGTTCTGTTCTTTCTGTTCAGTTGTTAGTTCTTGATTTCTTGGTTTCTTAATTGGAGTTGTAATTAAATCTTCTCCAAGATATGCCTTATCTCCTTTAAATCTTTGTTTGGCATCAAACTCTGAACGATATTCTCGGAACAAAGTTATATCGCTTTTTGGACCAGGTTCACCTGCCACAACATCAACGATATCACTAGCATCAGGTAAAATAATCATTTGAGTTTTAAATGTATGATTACTCTTCTTACCTGAAAAATATTTCTTTTGTTCATCATTGTCTCTAGGTCTTTCTCTGACTTGTTCATAGCTATCTACTATTAATTCATATTCTGTGAGCATTTCTTTTACTACTTCATAGTCAGAAGCGTTTTTTTTTACTTGTTCAAGCAAACTTGATGGCAGTAATTCTCGCAAGTTAGGCAACCAATAGTTAAACGTATCGTTGGCTGTAGACTCACTTACTTCAAACTGAATACCTAGAAGTTGAAAGGTTGTCAGATGTCGGAGATACACTAAAGTTAAAATGATTTGTTCAGAAATAGATAATTTTGGTTTCCGACCTCCTCCACCAGCAATAATTCTCACTTTCTTAGATTCCAGTAAAGCTTTTTTTTCATGATATAATCTTTCCCCATTTATGATTAATTGTTGTAACTGTTCATATTCCAGACCTATTAACCTTTGGGTTTGTTTAGGATTCTCTTCAATGTAATTCAGTATATTGCTCATGCTTCTGTGTCAAAATAACGCTTTAATGTTCTTTTATCACAGAATAATACTATTTTGGAGATGTCTACTACTGATTGCAAATTCTGCAAATCATATTCATTCAGTTTTTCAAAAGCCAGTTTTTTCACTCCGTCATGTCCATCATCCAGGGCGGCTACTATGCCGTTAATCTGCCATGCTGTTGGTTGGGGCTTGGGCGGTTCTTTTGCACTCACCCAAGGCAAAAACAACAAGAGAGTCAACAGCAGGGTGAGAAAAAAAAGTAACAAGGGTGAAGTTTGTTTAATTTTGTATAGACACATAGGTAATTCGTAGTTTATGGAGTTATTACTAAATTTTTGCTCTGCACAGCGATAATTACCCGCCTTCTGTAGTGAGAAGCGGGTAGGGGGGGTTAGGTTTTTTACTAATTAATACAGAACAGCTACGTTATTTCTTTACCGTTTGATAACTAAACCTAGCTAAACACGGAACACTAATGTAAATCCTACAGGAATTTCAAAATATATAGTCAAAGTGAAAATATTTGCTGAATTTTGCGGTTAAAATTGCTTAACATACTTTGAAATATTCAAACCGACTTACTTATGTCCAGGAATTACGCAAGTGTCACAATCGATAGTTGGTGCGTGACGCTATAAGTCTCATGACTACCTTCAAATACAGCGTCACACAACGGCAATAAAGCGGGAGGAAAATCCACACCGCTTTTTGCCTCCCCTACGTAAAAAATATGCCCGTTGCGTAAGAGGCTGTTTGAAAAGTTTTGTCAGGTATCCTTTGTCATTCTGAGTGGAGCTTTGCGGAAGGAAGAATCCGCGTTTTCACCGTTATACTGGGATGCTTCCTTCGTCAGCATGACATAAAAGGGGACTTTTCAAACACCCTCTAAGTCTTAATGTCATTACATTTACTACGAGACGCTGGCGTGTAGCGTTTCGTAAAGAGGGAAACAACGCAATTACAAAAGTTTTATGAGCTTTACCAGCTAAGATTAACGAATAGGATTATGCACCGTAACTAATTTTGTCCCATCAGGAAATGTTGCTTCTACCTGAACTTCATGCACCATTTCAGGTATACCTTCCATCACATCATCTCGTGTTAATAAAGTTGTGCCATAACTCATTAATTCTGCTACAGTGTTTCCATCTCTTGCACCTTCTAAAATAGCAGCAGAAATATAAGCAACAGCTTCAGGATAATTGAGTTTTAATCCTCTATTTTTACGTCTTTCTGCTACTAAAGCGGCAGTAAAAATTAATAGTTTATCTTTTTCTTGGGGCGTAAGTTGCATTTTTATAGCAAGTAAAGCAAGTATCTTTTCACCGAACAGAGTAACTTATTATAACTGTTAATATCAACACCTTAATTCTATGCTGAACCCCACCCCCAACCCCCTCCCCGCAAGCCTACGGTGTACACACAAGTGCTACCCACATACATTTCAGAACCTTGAGAAAATTCTCAACTGTCATGTTGAATGTAGCGATAGCGAAATGAAACATCTAGAGACTACGATGCAAGTCCGAGATTCTTCCTTCCGCTCCGCTCCACTCAGAATGACATTTAAGGGCTATAAAGCAAGTGTTGACTGGGATTTTAAGACTTGTGTGTACACTGTAGCCCCGCAAGCAAGGAGGGGGCTATGATATACTTCATGTGATTAGCAAACCCTACGTAAAGCCTGGGCATAGCTGCGCTTAGAGCGTAGCGGGGCGGAGCATCGTTACGAATTACGAATTACGAATTACGAATTACGAATTACACTTGCCATACTCTTGGTATGCAGCCACCGCGATCGCTAAAATCAATTCTTAGCATTTGCCACACAGCCGTAAACCATCTTCTCACCTCAGATGTGGAAGCACCACGATATCGGCACAAAAACCCATTTTCTAGGCGGGTAACGCCCATAAGGGTTGACTGTTGACTGTTGACTGTTGACTGGTAAGTAAATACGGAACGTGCTTTGTCAATGGTTTCTGCTGCAACTTGACTACCTAAGTAAATGAAACTAGCAGCTATTGGTTGTCCTGATAAGCCGTGGGGACTATGAAACACCTCTTCGCTACCTGGTAGGTATTGGCGATCAATCCACAAGGGAACGCCTTGTTGCCAAATTTCAGTATGCGATCGCCATTCGCCTTGCAAAAATTTCTCTCCTCTAGCACTGCGTCCAAATCGGGTAATTTCCCAGCCCAAGAAACTAGCACCGATCGCTAATTCTACCCGTAAATCTTGGCGATAAATTGCCCCGTTAAATAAAATTGTTTCTTGCGGTAGCCATTCTAAACAAGCACCCGCATCTACTTGTATATTTATAGTTTGTTTAGCTTCCAAGCCATTGCTGCGATATATCTTCCCGGCGGCGGCTGTAGTGATTAAAGCTTGGGTATGCGGTTGGAGGTGAATATTAGTAGATAAGCGATCGCCTCCCACGACTCCCCCAGCTGTATGTAAAATGACGCTATGACAGACTTTTTCCCCTTCTGGGTAAAACGGACGTTGCACCTTTAGCGGTGCTTGCTGGTGATTATAAATTAACTCAGTTGCACCCAGGCGATCGGCATACACTAAGTTAAGTTTGCCATGCCAGCCTTTTTCATGATTTAAATTAGCAGGCATTAATATAAAGTAAGAGAATTTGGCCAGGAAAAAATGACTACACTAGTCAATTCCATCACCTTAGAAGCATTCCTGCAACTCCCTGAAACCAAACCCGCTTCTGAATATATCGACGGAAAAATTACTCAAAAACCTATGCCCCAAGGAGAACATAGCCGCCTTCAAGGTAAACTCGTGTCCACTATCAATGGAGTGGCTGAACCTCAAAAAACTGCCCTAGCTTTCCCCGAACTACGGTGTATTTTTGGTGGTGTTACGATCGTTCCTGACATTGCCGTATTTCGCTGGGAACGCATTCCCCGTGAACCATCAGGTAGAATTGCCAACAGATTTGAAACTTATCCTGACTGGGTAATAGAAATCCTATCCCCAGATCAAACCCAAGCTAAAGTTCTGCGTAAACTGCTGCACTGTTCTCAAAATGGCACAGAACTAGGATGGTTAATTTTTCCAGAGGACGCTAGTATTTTAACCATCTTGCCAAATCAACGGGTGGAAATGCTTACAGGTACAGACACACTACCAATTCTTAGCAATATTGACCTCTCCCTAACAGTTGAGCAAGTTTTTAGCTGGTTAAATCTCTAAAGAGGCGTAGGCGGGAGCAAAGGAGAATAACTAATGACTAATAACTCACAAAAAACATGGGATGCAAAGTAGCATCCCCCCATCTTTTGCCAGATTATTGACGATATTTAACCAAATCTACCACTAACGTAATCTCTGGTAGCTTCTTGTTGGGGATTATTGAAAATTGATTCTGTGGCATCATACTCTACTAAATAGCCGCTACGACTGCCTCCATCTGTAGCTCGGACGTTGAAAAAGGCTGTCATGTCAGAAACACGGGCAGCTTGTTGCATATTGTGGGTAACGATAACAATAGTGTATTGCTCTTTCAGTTCGTGAATTAGTTCTTCTACACGTAGGGTAGATACGGGGTCTAAGGCTGAACAGGGTTCATCCATGAGGATAATTTCTGGTTGAACAGCGATCGCCCGCGCAATACATAAACGTTGTTGTTGTCCACCAGATAAAGATGTACCACTTTGGCGCAATTTATCTTTGACTTCATCCCACAACGCAGCTTGTCGCAAACTCTTTTCGACTAATTCATCAAAATTACCTTTGTAGCCGTTGATTTTAGCACCAAAAGTAATATTGTCATAAATCGTCTTAGGAAATGGGTTTGGTCTTTGAAAAACCATGCCAATTCTCCGGCGGACTACTACCGGATCAATTTCGGGTGCATACAAGTTTTTATCGTAAAAATAAATTTTCCCCTCTGCCCGGAATGATTCGATTAAGTCGTTGAGACGGTTATAGCATCGCAGCAATGTACTTTTACCACAGCCGGAGGGGCCAATAAAGGCTGTCACCTTATTTTTGGGTATGTCCATCCAAATATTCTGTAAAGCTAAAAACTTGCCGTAGTAAACATTCAAGTTTTCTGCCCGTAAAACAGTTTGGGTGTCATTCACTGTACTAGTTTGAGTAGCCATAATTTAGTGTAGTGTAGATTTTTGCCATCAAGAACTGTAATGGAGATACAGTTGCGCTAAGATTTTTGGTTAGTTTCCCAGAGAGAAATGCTAGAACTTCTTCTGCCGACTGAAGTAACGAGCTGTAATACTAAATAACAGCACAATTGACAATAAAACTAAGGCTGCGGCCCAAGCCAAAGACTGGGAAGCCTTATAAGGAATAATCGAGAAAAAGTAAATCAATACTGGCAGAGTGGCCACAGGTTCCCAAACATTCCCAGCCCAGAAATTATTGTTAAAGGCAGTGAACAGCAAGGGAGCGGCTTCCCCAGATGCACGAGCAACAGATAAGACAACACCCGTCACAATTGAAGTCAAAGCTGCTGGTAGCACAATCTGGACAACAGTTTCAAATCTTGTCGCACCAATACCCGTTGATGCCAACCGCAAATCATTAGGTACTAGCAACAAAGCTTCTTCTGTAGACCGAATAATAATAGGTAGCATTAACACACCCAAGGCTACCCCACCAGAAAAAGCCGAAAATGACCCTAAAGGCCTAACCACAATGGAATAGGCAAATAAGCCACAGAGAATAGCCGGTACTCCAGTGAGTACGTTGCAGGAAAATTTAACTAAGTAAGCCAACTTAGTTCCCCGACCAAACTCAGCTAGATAAATAGCAGCAATGACACCAAAGGGAACTGAAATTAGTGTACCAACTCCTAGAGTCATTAAAGTCCCCACAATGGCATGACCAAAACCCCCCTCAGACAAACCAGGAGGTGGGGGGAGCTTAGTAAAAATATCTGGAAATATGAGAGAATCAACACCCTTTTGAAACACGCTCACCAGAACCCATACCAGAGGGACAATTACTATTGCGGCGAAGACCATAGTTAAAATCGTCAACACCTGCTCAGTAATGCGGCGATGGGGAGCCATAGCCTTAGCACTGATATCGAAATCATTGCCTTCATAGGCAAAGGAAGGCTGATTACCCGAAGTATCCATAATTGATCTTTTGTAAACTTAATCTTGCATCCACTCTGATTAAAAGCTGAAGAAAACACCTGCAACTTCACTCAATATTCTGGAATCGACGAATAATCACCTCAGCTAAAATGTTTACCACCAGGGACAAGATCATTAGCACTAAACCCGCGTACATCAAAGCGGCAACTTGGGTGCGTCCGGCTTCTCCGAACTGGGAGGCAATTAAACCTGTGATAGTCGATCCAGGCTGAAGCCACGATATATTAATACGGTTGGCATTACCAACTAGCATGGCGGCGACCATTGTTTCTCCCATCGCCCGTCCCATAGCCAACATGATGGAGCTGACAATACCAGACAAGCCAGCAGGAATCATGACTCTCAGAATCGTTTCCCAACGGGTTGCTCCCAAGGCTAAAGAACCGTTGCGGAGGTCTTTAGGTAGAACTTCTAAAGTGCCACGGGTAATAGAGATAATAATAGGCACAATCATAATTGACAGTACCAAGCCAACGAGCAGCAGGCTATTGCCTAAGCCGCCACTACCACTAAAAATGGGAATCCAGCCCAAGTAGGTATTGAGAAAGCCAAAAATCGGCCGAATAAAGGGAATGAGAACGAAAATACCCCAAATCCCTAACACCACGCTGGGAATAGCGACGATTAACTCAATGGCAAAGGCGATGGGAGTTGTCACCCACTTCGGCGCAAATCCTTCTGTTAAAAAGATCGCTACTCCGATGCCCAAGGGGACTGCAATTACTAGGGCAATAAAGGCGGTGACTAAAGTTCCATATATCTGAGGCAGTACCCCATAGACGTTGGTGACAGGATTCCAGGTTGTACCGAATACAAAACCAAAACCAAATTCTTGAATGGCTGGTATAGCTTCTAGAGCTGTCTGTACGATTATCCAGAGTAAGACTGCTCCGGCACTTATGGCTAGTAGCAGGGTTAGCCCCCAAAAACCGACATCGAGAACCCTAGCCCTACTGTTTTCTTTTTCAAGGCTATGCCCGGTTAATCGAGTAGATTGGTCAGCCGATGTCATGACGTTTTTTTGCTCCATAAAAGGTTTTTCTTACATGGTAGTTTCCCAACTCAGGTATCCTGGATCAATTTTGGGAGTGTCTTTGATCATCAAACACTCCCAAGCATCTCCGCTCCTTACTTGGCGTTCACGGTGTCAAATTCCTTTTTAATCCGCTCTACTAGAGGTTCAGGAATCGGGACATAAAGAAGTTCCTCTGATAACTTCCTGCCTTCTGGACCTAAAGACCATTCAAACACTTTACGCATCGCTTGCCATTTGGCATCGTCTTCATACTGCCGATAAATCATTACCCAAGCTAGACCGACTATGGGGTAAGAATCCTTACCTGCTGGGTCGGGGACTAAGAGGGCGAAATTATCGGGTACTGGCTCATCTAATAGAGCTTTACCTGCTGCTTCCGGGGATGGGGCGATAAAAGTTCCCGCTTTGTTTTGAATTAAAGCTGAGTCAATTTTGTTTAGGGCAGCATAGGCATAGGATAAATAACCAATAGCTCCGGGATTTTGCTGAATGGTAGCGGCTACACCTTCGTTACCTTGACCGCCAACCCCCACAGGCCACTGTACTGAAGTTCCTGCGCCAGAAGTCCAGTCTGGGCAAACAGTTTTAATATGATTGGTGAATACAAAGGTAGTACCACTACCATCAGATCGGTGAGCAAAGGTGATGGGTAAGTCAGGAATCTTTAAACCAGGATTATCAGCTGCGATCGCAGGATCAGTCCATTTATTAATTTTACCCGTAACAATGCCACAGTAGGTTGTGCGAGACAGTCTGAGTTCTTGATCTTTTACTCCTGGCAAGTTGTAGGAGAAAGATAAAAAGCCTCCAGTCATAGGAATTTGGATCGGATCGTAATTGTGCTTCGCTTTAAAAGATTTGAGCCGATCCGCCGAATCAGTAATGGGTGCTTCACTAGCCCCGAAGTCTACCGTCTTATTAATGTACTGCTCCAAACCTGCCCCACTACCAATAGACTGATAGCTTACCTGAATATTGGGGTTGACTTGGCGATTATAGGCATCAAACCACCGTTGAAAAAGAGGTGCAGGGAAGGTTGCTCCAGCTCCACTAATGGTTACTTTTTCACCAGTAGCGACTACATTTTGTCCACCACCGTTACCAGTGGTAGTGGTAGGCTCTGAGCTAGGCGCACAGGCTGTTGCTACCAACATCATGGGTAGAGAGGCAACTGCTAAAAGGACTTTGCGATTGAGAATCATGAAAAATTATGTTCACTTTGCGAAACGACTGACTACGGATTCAGATCAAAAAGACCTTACTTCATCGGTAATGGCAACATCACTGGCACCAAAGTCTACAGTTGTAGCAGTACCATCGGAAATGTTTCGGTTTGCTGTCCACCACAAGCCACTAGTCTCGATGTCATATCTAACACCGATGCTTTAGCTGCTAGGCGACTCTTTTTCATTAAATAATTAGGTAGCCGTGATAGCATTGCTGTCAATTGTTCGTGAATTTATTCACGTGGGCTACACTAAAAATACCCCTAACATAGAGGGTCAAAGGTTAACATAAGGTTAATAAAAGTAAAAAAGTAGATCTTTTTTTGATAAATCCTTCCATATGATTTTTTTGCTACTGAATAAAATTTATACTTAAATTAAGTAAATGCAATTAGAACTAATACTTAGACTCACTATATCTTTATTGACTGACAAAATTTGACTTTTTTGAATTCCCTGTTCGCGTAGCGTCCCCTAGGGAAGTGGTTAAACCAATTCGCAATGGGCTAAAACCCCGCTTCTCTACGAGACGCTACCGCGAACGCTAACGCAATGAACTAACGTCATGGCTTCGCTAACGCAACGATGCTCCCGCCCCGCTCCGCTCTAGGCGCAGCTATGCGGCAGGCTTTACGCTTTTTCCGTGTTGTAACGGGGATTTAGACCTCTATACAACACTTACGGTTTGATAGAAGCCGGGGATTTAAACCCCTACATTTTGTTAACTGACTATACTGGTTGCTGTTGCTTTTTCCTTTAGCCTAATCATCAATGTTTGCCGCTTCCAATCAATTACTATGGTCTATGATTGGCTTACTCTTGACAATAGGTGGTACTTTTTTAGAAGCCTATAGTATCACCTTACCTTGGAGTTGGAGTCAGCATGGAATTCAAACTGTTTCTTTAGGTGTCACTTATCAAATTGGTGCGGTGCTGTTAATAGGCTGCCTAGGAGGACAAAATGCTGGTGCGTTGTCACAAATTGCTTACTTAGTTATGGGTTTAACTCTGCATCCTGTATTTGATGGAGGTGGTGGCGTTGGCTACATTAAGCTATCTCAGTTTGGCTATCTACTAGGATTTATTCCTGGCGCATGGATTTGTGGCTTTGTTGCTTTTCAAGCTAGACCAAAGCTGGAAACGTTAACATTTAGCTGTGTTTGTGGCTTGCTAACTATCCATATTTGCGGAATTATTTATTTAATCATTAGTCATACTTTTCAAGGGCAAGGTATAGATAGCCCGCTATTAACACAAGCCATTCTCAGATATTCTTGGTTTGTCATACCCAGCCAGCTTGGTGTAGTCTGTGCCGTTACCGTAGTAGCATATGTGTTGCGACACTTAATGTTTTATTAGTCATAGAGAAACAAGTACCGCTTTTCATGCGTTTAAAAAATCCCCTTTTCTTGATCGTTGCCTTTGTAGCAGTTATTTTAGACCAACTAACAAAATACTGGGTAGTAGAAGCATCTTCATTTTGGCCGTTAGAAACTATCATCGACTCCAAAACAGGGATTCCATATGATAGAAATACGCTACCACTTCTACAAGGCATATTTCATTTCACCTACGTAAAAAACGACGGTGCAGCTTTTAGTATATTTAGCGGACAGGTAGATTTCTTACGCTGGCTCTCTTTAGGAGTAAGTTTAATCTTAATAGGACTAGCATTGTTTGGCCCGGTCTTAAACCGTTGGGATCAGCTGGGATATGGTTGTATCTTGGGTGGTGCTGTGGGTAATGGTATTGATAGGTTTGCTTTAGGCTATGTAGTTGATTTTCTCGATTTTCGATTGATTAACTTTGCTGTATTTAATGTGGCAGATTCATTCATTAGTATCGGTATTGTTTGCTTATTAATTGCTTCGTTCCAAAAAACACCTACTTCCAGTCGGAGACTTCGTTAAGCAAGTTGTAACAATTTGCTAGTACACTGTTGAACTACTAGTACAGACAGAAAAGGACAAGGTATTTGACCCTTGTCCTTTTCGTTTTAAGTAACTATTAATTTAATTAGATGCACTATTTACTAGTTACCAGTAGAGGGAATTGTGGGTAAACCAGAATCTGGAAGTTGGTTTGGAGAGATGCTTTCTGGTGCTGGAATTGTACTGTCAGGAGTGATGGACTCAGGTACATTCATGTTTCCTGGCGCGGGAGTTGTACTGTCAGGAGTGATGGACTCAGGTACATTCATGTTTCCTGGTGCGGGAATTGTACTGTCAGGAGTGATGGACTCAGGTACATTCATGTTTCCTGGTGCGGGAGTTGTACTGTCAGGAGTGATGGACTCAGGTACACTCATGTTTCCTGGTGCTGGAATTGTACTTTCAGTAGGTTGAGTTTCTACTGGGGTACTATCAGGAGCATTAGGTGTGACAGATTGATTATCTGCACAACGGGAATTGAGAGGAAAACGCTCACACAGAATTTTAAATCCTTCTGGTGATAACTTGATTTCCGTTGGTGAACTGGTGGATGAGCTACTAGATTGCGCGATAGGGGATTTACTGGATTGGGCAACAGCAACATTAGCTGTGATTGCCAAAGTTAGGACTGTACCAATCACGGTCAGAGATTTTCCCATAATTCTGAACTTAACCTTAACGGAAACGGAACACTCGCACCATTAAAACAGACAATAAATTTTTAGAGAATATTCCTAAATGAAGATGTTTGCTTTTGTTGTAATGTAGGTGGATATGTAAAAGTAGTAAAAGTTAAATCCCTATTTTATTGATAAGAAGCGTTAAATAATACAAAACTCAAAGTGTTCCCTCTAGTTATTTAACCCATTAACATTAGTGAAAATAAACATTGTAGATGAGAGTTGAAAAATTTCATCTGTATTAACCAGTACCCAACTCCACAAAGTAAATTTACTAGATAGCTAGTCTATTGATGTAAGATTGAATCGGCAATAATTCCGTATAGCCAATTAATTTTTTGGCTTAGGAGTAAAATGGTGTAAAACCAATATAGAGACCGCCATTCGCCCGATTCTTCACTCTTCACCGTGATGTAAACAGCCGATGAACTCTCCCCAACCTCCTCACAAATCACAAACTTTACTTGGTCAACTGACTCAAGCAGTACATACGATTCAAGCTAGGGTTGATTTTTCTAAACTGGCACTCAAGCCCAATGCCAAAGTACCAGAAATCTGGGTGCAGGATGCAGGGGCAGATAAAGCGGAGGTTTATCCACTGTTGGGCGATCGCTATATGCTGGGTCGCAGTTCCAAATCCTGTGATATAGTCATTCGCAACCCAGTTGTCAGCCAAATTCATTTGTCCTTATCGCGGGATTCTTCCCAGCGTACCCCAGTTTTTATTATCAAAGACGAAAACTCCACCAATGGCATTTATCGCGGCAAACGGCGAGTTAATACCTTAGAACTACGTCATGGCGATGTTCTCACCCTAGGCCCACCAGAACTAGCAGCTTCGGTGCGATTGCAATATGTCGATCCGCCACCTTTCTATGTGAAAGCGGCAACTTGGACAGGCTATGGTATTGCTGGCGTGAGTGCCTTGTTAGGGCTGGTAATCGGGGTTGAATCGTTCAAATTTAAAGTTAGACCTTTACCGACAGCTACCCGCGCTCCTATAGTGGTTTACGCCCGCGATGGTAGCACCCCATTACGTGAACCCCGGAATGTAGCTCATGTTGACATGAAGCGTCTAGAAGACTTTGGCCGCTATTTACCGGCGGCGGTAGTAGCCTCTGAAGATAGCCGCTATAACTGGCATATTGGGGTTGACCCCTTGGGTGTTTTACGGGCTGTGTTGATTAATACCCGTAGTGGAGATGTGCAGCAAGGAGCTAGTACCATTACCCAGCAGGTGTCCCGGAGTCTATTTCGAGATTATGTAGGCGCACAAGATTCTCTAGGAAGGAAAATTAGGGAAGCAATTGTTTCCCTGAAGTTAGAAGCTTTTTATAGCAAAGATGAAATTTTGCTCACTTACTTAAATCGGGTGTTTTTGGGGGCTAATACCTCTGGTTTTGAGGATGCTGGTAAGTATTACTTTGAGAAGTCAGCCAAAGACTTATCTCTAGCGGAAGCTGCAACATTGGTAGGAATTTTACCTGCTCCCAATGCTTTTAATTTTTGTGGAGATGGTCCGAGAAAACTCGATGCTGCTGATTACCGCAATCGTGTAATTAAGCGGATGTTGGAAATGGGCAAAATCAGCCAAGAGGAAGCTAACCGAGCCAGAAGATCAACCGTGCAAGTTAGTCCTAAAGTATGTGAGCAGCAGGCTAAAACTATAGCTCCTTATTTTTATGACTATGTGTTTCAGGAACTAGAAAAAATATTAGGTGAAGGTGCAGCTAGAGAAGGAAACTACATCATAGAAACCCAGCTAGACCCAAGAATTCAAGCTCAAGCCGAAACATCTCTACAAAATTCAGTCAACACCGCAGGTTCGGCTTTTCGGTTTTCTCAAGGGGGAATGGTAACGCTAGACACGAGAACCGGTAGTATTCTGGCAATGGTTGGCGGTACTGATTATCGTCAAAGTCAGTTTAATCGGGCAGTGCAAGCCAAAAGACAGCCAGGTTCTACCTTTAAAATCTTTCCTTTCACCCAGGCACTTGTACAGGGAATACCCACCTCTAGAACTTATTCCTGCGCCCCTTTACCTTGGCAGGGCTTTACTTATAAGCCATGTCGTGCTGGTGCAAATGTGAGTTTAGATGTTGCCACAGGATTCGCACTTTCAGAAAACCCTATTGCTTTGAGGATAGGTAGGGAAGTGGGATTAGATAAAGTGGTAGCGATGGCAAAACGTTTGGGTGTCAAGTCATCACTCGACCCTGTACCTGGGTTGATTTTGGGTCAAAGTGTAGTCAATGTTTTAGAAATGACTGGTGCGTTTGGTGCTATCGGCAATCGTGGCGTGTGGAATCCGCCCCACGCAATTAGTAGAATTTTAGACAGTAGTGATTGTCGCGATCGCAATGATTTGAAAACCTGCCGTGTCATCTATTCCTTTGATCAAGACCGAGAAGCTAACAAGCGAGTCCTACCAACAGCTATAGCCGATCAGATGACTAATTTGATGCAACAGGTAATTACAAGGGGTACAGGGCGCGGTGCTGCTATTGGACTGGATGAAGGAGGCAAAACTGGGACAACCGATAAAAACGTTGACTTGTGGTTTATCGGCTTTATTCCTAGTCGGCGGCTAGTCACAGGTGTTTGGTTAGGCAATGACAATAACTCCCCCACCAATGGTAGTAGCGCACAGGCTGCTCAGTTGTGGGGTAATTATATGAGAAGAATTACAAGATAAATTCGTAGTTCGTAATTACGAATTACGTTAGCGGAGCGGGACGTTAGTCCATTACGAACTACGAATTATTACTGATATCCCTGCCAAGGGGCAACTTCTAATTGACCGCTAGGCTTGAATATGACCTGGAAGTGGGCTAAAGCTTCCTTGTTGTTGGGTGCAGCTGCATTTGAACCGTACACGGCTTGAAACATTTTCGGTAAGGGTGTTTCCCGGAAATAGTCAAAGGCTACTTGGTTGAGCGGTTCATAATCAGCAATTGTGCCATCTTTATTGATGGCGACGCGATACTTCAAATCTTTGTTAAAGCCGGGAGTTCCACTCCAATTTTGCCGGACTGTATCGTAAAGCTTTTGATTTAACGTTTTGATGGTATTAGCATCAGAGATTTTTTTCCCGACAACTTCCGGGGTTCTCGCATAACCACGCCAAGGGCTAACCTCTAGTATGCCTTTGCTAGTAAAAACTACTTTAAATTGGGCAATTGGTTCATTCGCAATGGGAGGACGGTTAGCAGGATTGTAAAGTAAGTTAGGCAGGGGTGTTAATTCTATACTTTCATTTGCCCCTTGGTTGACTGCTTTGTAACCCACAATTGACCCATCTGCTGCTACACCTAAGCGATAAACTAAATCCTGTTTAACTCCTGTGCGGTTATTCCAAGCGGGATCAATTTGATTCCAAACCTGCCGATTTAAAACACGTAGTTGAGAGGGGTCGATGATTTCATTAACATTATTTAAAAGTGCCTCTAAATCTTTAACTGCGGGTTGAGTTGCAACTTCTGTAGGCGTGGGAGTTGCGGCGGCTGCGGTGGCTGCTGGTGTTGGTGTGGGACTTGCTGCCGTTGTGGGTGTTGTCGTTGGTGTTGTCGTTGGGGACGCTGTAGGATTGGTAGTAGAACTTTGTTCCTCTCGCTTGGTTTCTGGTGGGCGTATTTCTGGCGCAGGAATCATGCTAAAGGCGATCGCTGCTACAGCTAAACTAGAAACACCAATAGTTGCTGGTACTGCCTGTTTCATGACAGCTTGACTAGTACCACCATAACGTCTAGTAACTGGTTGTAATTCTAGGGATAACTCCGGTAAAGTTTGAGTGTCGGCAAAAAACTGATCTACGGCTTCTACTAAATCAAACAACTGTACCGTATTCAAATCTAGTTGAATTGGTTTTTGATTATCGCTAGAGCCAGAATTAAATTCATCTGGTGCATTCTCAGCGTGAACTATTAACCTGTGGCGGTTAACATCTATGTTCTGTAACTCTACCAATTCAGAGTCTTGATTATGTGCTTGTGGGTTCGGCACATTACTCAAAAACTCTTGAGCATAACCACTAACTGCTCTCACTAAACTTTCAAAAAATTCTCTTCCTCCCACGAGGGGTTGATTGTGGTTGGAAATATAACATTCTGCATTTACTAAAATTGACAGTTCAGGCCGCATTTCTTGGAAATGTGTGCCTCTGGTAGCATCACTTAATCCCTCTAAAAGCAATGTACAATTAGGCAAACTGTACTTACGTTGAATGTTCATTCTACTTCCCCGTCAAATAGACTAATCCAGAAACGCTGCATTCCAGCTGTGCCAGTACAAAATAGCAACTGTCCCAACAAATTTATAGCTAATTCATTTAATTTTTCATCAGAATTTAAAGCCAACGCACCAAAACGGCGAGCGTTCATTCTGCTTTTAAAATGCGCTCTAAAGCGTTCTAGGTAATTAGATAGACGTAAATTCTGTTCTAGGGGGATCTGCTTGTCGTTCATTTGCTGACAGATCATCAGCATTTGGCGGATCACAACCGTTAACCGCCGGGCAATGTAACAGGCAATTACTACTAAAGCTTTTGCCTCCATAATAGTTAAAGGGCGGCGAATATGCGCTCTTCTGATGGGGTTAGAACTCCGCATCCGCCACAAATTCACCCTATCCTTAACAATTCCTTTCAAGTCCAACTCTTGGGCAAAAGTGAGGATGGCTTCAGAACCACCCAATTCTAAAGCTTCAATCGCCAGTAAAATCAGATCAATTTGCAACCTAGTTCTAGCAGGACATCCCTGTCCCGCGATCGCAGGATCTGGTAAAGTGTCCAAAATCATCGGCAGTGATGGGGGGGGTGGACTGTTGAACGGCGTTAAGCTTGCAGAAACATTCATTCTATAAAATACCTTGTGCGGCTCTAATAGACTAGGCAAAACTAGTACAACTAATTTAAGATAAACAGCTAAAAAGCAAGATTAAACTTTTAGTAGCAATAACAAGTTTAATGGATATATACATTACTTACTTGTATTATTCCCAGGTTGACCTATAGGTAAATTTAAGTTTTTAAAGCACTATTTTACTCTCTTGTTATGTGAGTATTAATCTATCTTCAGCTTGGTGTAGATTCTCAAAATCGTCAATGGATGACGAACCCGATGCTCTAAGCCCAAGCGTATGACATTATAGTGTACGATTTTTCAGGTTGCAGGAGACTAGTGCCGCAAAGCGGAAGTCAAGTCGCTTTGCTCCAATTCAAAATTCAAAATTCAAAATTAAAGACAATACTAGGTACTGGGAAATTGTTTCCCAATTCCCAGTCCCCAGTCCCCAGTCCCCAATCCCCATAATTATGGATTTAAAATCTCTAATTCGTGACATCCCAGATTTCCCTAAGCCCGGAATTATGTTTCGGGATATTACTACTTTACTGCGCGATCGCGAAGGTTTGCGATACACTATTGACTTTCTTGCAGAAAAATGTATTGAAGCTGGATTTGAGGTCGATTATGTTGCGGGTATGGAGTCAAGGGGGTTCATTTTTGGAACTCCGTTAGCTTATAGATTAGGTGCTGGTTTTATTCCTGTCCGCAAAAAAGGTAAGCTACCAGCAGCCGTTCACTCTGTTGAATATCAACTAGAGTATGGTACTGACTGTTTAGAAGTGCATCAAGATGCTTTACACCCAGGTAGCCGAGTCTTGATTGTAGATGATTTGATAGCGACAGGAGGAACAGCCACTGCTACAGCCCAATTAATGCAGCAAATAGGCTGCGAATTAGTGGGTTTTGGGTTTATTATCGAGCTACGGGATTTACAAGGGCGCAAATATTTACCAGATGTGCCAATTATTTCTCTAGTTGAATATTAGTCAATAGTCATTAACTGATGGCTTTAAAACCAAACACCACTGGACAAAGGAACAAAGGATAAAAGGCATAATGACTTCTACAAGAATTTCCTGGGATAGAGGTTGGGACTGGTTAATTAGGTTGATCACCAGCGAAACATTGATTTATGTGGTGAAGCGGATATTGCAGGCACTGTTGACCCTATTGTTGGCATCGGCATTGTCGTTTTTTATCATGAAACTATCCCCAGGGAATTATGTAGATACATTGCGGCAAAATCCGAAAATTTCTCCAGAGAGAATTACAGAACTGATCAAGCAGTTTGGGTTGGATAAGCCTTGGATAGAGCAATATTGGTTCTGGTTGGTACGTATTGTCACCAAAGGAGATTTTGGTACAAGTTTTGTTTACCAGCGTTCAGTTGCGTCTCTATTGTGGGAGAGAATACCTGCTACTTTAATTTTAGCGATCGCTTCTTTAGTTATTACTTGGGCGATCGCTATTCCCTTGGGTATCGTAGCGGCGGTAAAACAAAATAAAGCCACTGACCGAATTTTGCAGGTGATTAGCTATACCGGACAAGGATTTCCCAGTTTCATCACTGTTCTACTCCTACTGATCTTTGCCCAATTCACCACGCCTTTATTCCCCGTGGGTGGAATGACTAGCATTGACCATGCGGATTTATCTTGGTTCGGTAAAATCCTTGACCTCGGTTGGCACATGATTTTACCTACCATTGCTTTGAGTATTACTAGTTTTGCTGGCTTACAACGCATCATGCGCGGCGAATTATTAGATGTACTGCGCCAAGATTACATCCAAACAGCACGCGCCAAAGGACTCCCAGAAAATCGTGTAATTTACGTCCATGCGCTGCGTAATGCCATTAACCCCCTCATTACTTTGTTAGGCTTTGAGTTAGCAGGTTTATTAGGCGGTGCATTCATCGCTGAACAATTCTTCAACTGGCCGGGTTTAGGTAGATTAACTTTACAGGCGGTTCAAGCTAAAGACCAGTATTTAGTCATGGCTAGTCTAGTAATGAGTGCCGTATTACTCAATGTAGGCAACCTTATGGCAGACTTGTTACTTAAAGTAGCCGACCCCCGCATTCGTCTAGACACCTAATTTTAGTTACCTGTCCCCTGTCACCTGTCCCCTGTCCCCTGTCCCCTGTCCCCTCTCTCCATGCTCTCCGAAGTCTATTACATACTACGTTCCAAAGCTGACGGGCGTTATCTCACAGCTCGTCCTAATGAAGACGCATCTGTTTATTTATTACTATTTCGAGAAAACTTTGATGCTCTTAGCTATCTCAACACCCATGCACCAGACGTAGCAAACCGCTTTGCTGTAGAATCTCTTCCGGGTACACAGTTAGGAAGTTTGCTCAAACGCTGGGGTTTTACGGGGATGGGTATTGTGACTGACCCATTGTTGCCTAAAGTGGATTTTTTAAAGCACAGCTAGAACAACTAAAAAATAGGCGATCGCTAGTTCTTGATTAAGCAAATAAACAAGCGATCGCACAAGTAAAATTAGGTAGTAGGGGCGAGTCCAGTTGATCACCTGGAAATAAAGTTGTTACTAACTTTAAACTTCCCTGTTCGCGTCGGTATACTTCCAACTGTTGTTTGCGCCAATCAACAATCCAATACTCTCTTACACCCCGTGTTGAATAAAGCTTAAGTTTTAGTTCTCTGTCCCGTTTTTCGTTCTCATTACCGGGAGATAAAACTTCTATCACTAATTCTGGTGCAGCCGTCAAATGTCCAGCTTCATCTAAGAGTTCAGTTAATCTCTGTTTACTAACCCAAACAACATCGGGAATGATATTATCGTTATCCCCTAAGATAATACCGGGAGCAATCACAACTTCTCCCAAATCAGTCTCCTGTGACCAATTATCTAAAGCTGTGCTAATTCTGACACAAGCTTTTTGATGTTTCCAATGAGGCGATCTTGTCACCAATAATTCTCCATCGATGATTTCATAGCGTTTTCCGTCATCTGGAAACAACTCTAAGTCGGCGTTAGTCCAGCGTACTCTTTCTGTCGTCGGCTGGTTCATAAGACCTCGCGGTATGCGGGAAACTCAGCGTCTTTAGACCTGAGAGGGAAGCTACACGGGCGGTTTTAACCGCAGTCCCCTTACGGGGCATGGTAAATAGAGGAACAGTATTTACCATTTTCTCTGTATGCCGAGAATCGCCTTGCTGTTCCAGTAATGTTAGCTTCTCCCAAGGGGAGACGCTGCGCGAACGACCTGTTATAAGAGCTTGTTAGGCTTGCAACACTGTTCCAGTGACCTTAGAACTGTTTAATCACAAGCGACAGAGCAGGGGACTAGCTACGCATCCACAGGGTGTCGTGACTCAAATAACGGCTACTCGTTTTACCGAGTGGTCTGGTCAGTACGGCTTGCTTGATTACTCTTACAAGCCCAGTCCCTTTAGGGCTGGGTTACTGACAAACTATCACTGCGGAGGATTTTAATATTTTAGCTTGGATGAGAATGGCGCAAAAAAAGTCAATAGGCACTATCAACCTAAAAAAATGGTGGGTTAGCCGTAGCTTAACCCGCCCTAAAAGTAATTTATTTTTTTTAGTCTCTAAACTACAACCTTCTCCAAAATCAGCTTAGAACGTTTTATCTGCTCAGGAATCGCTACGGGGTAATCTCCGGTGAAGCAAGCTGAACAGAAGCTATTGGTATCTTCTTGTGTTGTTTCTAACATTCCTTCCCAACTCAGGTAAGCAAGGCTATCTACTTCTAGCTGCTGGGCAATTTCTGCTACTGATTTGGTTGCAGCAATCAGCTGATCTTGGCTATCGGTGTCAATACCATAGAAGCAAGGATGAGTTACCGGAGGTGAAGAAATCCGCATATGTACTTCTGCTGCACCAGCTTCACGCAAGGCTTTCACTAGTTTACGGCTAGTAGTACCCCGGACAATTGAATCATCCACAATAATCACTCTTTTACCTACCAGCACATCTTTGAGGGGGTTGAGTTTCATCTTGATACCCGATTCCCGCATGGTTTGGGTAGGCTGAATAAAGGTGCGTCCTACATAACGATTTTTAATTAGTCCTTCACCGTAAGCAACACCAGAAGCCTGGGAAAAGCCAATGGCGGCTGGTATGCCAGAATCAGGAACTCCAAAAACAATATCTGCGTCTACATAAGACTCTTTTGCTAATTGTCGTCCTAAGCGCATCCGATAGCTATACAGACTCTCATTGTGCATCTGGCTATCAGGACGGGCAAAGTAAATCATTTCAAAAATACATAGTTTACGCTGGGGTTTTTCACTCCAGTGGTTAGAAGCCATACCCTCTTCGGTAATCCAAACTACTTCACCTGGTTCGACATCGCGCAGGTATTCCGCACCAATGATATCTAAACCGCAGGTTTCGGAAGATAAAACGTAGCGGACGGGATTCCCTGGTACAGTACCAATCACTAAAGGACGAATGCCATTAGGATCACGTACACCCATCACGCCAACGGGAGTACCTATAACTAAACTAAATGCGCCTTCGCAGCGATGAAATGCCTGAATAGCACCTTCTAACCAATCTGCACCTGCGTTGACTGCTTCTGCGATCGCAAAGGCAATCATCTCTGAGTCTGTGGTGGTTATTAAGTTAAAGTTACTATTGAGCAACTCTTCCCGCAATTTTACAGTATTGACTAAATTACCATTATGTGCTAACGCTAACGAACCTAAGCGGGTTTCGACTACGGCAGGTTGGGCATTCACTTTCCGGCTAGAACCGGTGGTGGAATAACGAGTATGACCAACGCCTATACTCCCTGGTAACTCTTCCAAAATTGACTCATTAAAAACTTGAGACACCAAACCCATGTCTTTGTGCAGGTGTACTGTTGTCCCTTCAAAGGTGGCAATGCCGGCTGATTCTTGACCCCGATGTTGCAGGGCATATAATCCAAAGTAGGTCAGTTTGGCAACATTTTCTCCTGGTGCGTAGATGCCGAAAACTCCGCAAGCTTCTTCTGGCTTGTCAGGACGACTTTCCAGGCTATCGATTGGGTTATCGATCTGCTGGGGGTACTCATCCAAAGTGACGGAATCAATGGGAATCATGCTAGCTTTGCTCCTGGTGGGGGTGTCAAGTCATACCAATTCAAAATTCTTGCATTCAAAATTCAGAAAGCCAGATGTCACAAGAGCTTCTAATTCGAGATATGTCGTTGAATTTTGGCGAATTGGTGTCACTGGGATTATTTTTATGAACTGAACAGTGGGGCTGTTCTTAATAAATCTTTAACCATCTATTAAAACAGTACCCTAATTGTGTCCAAAGATGCTATCGATTTGGGGGAATTTAGTCATTAGTTAGGAGGACGGGGAATGAAGCATTGGGCAATTCAATGCGTGGATTGTGGAGTTACAATAGCGCAGCGTCTGTCTACAACAGTCCCCAGTCTCCAGTCCCCAGTCCCTTACATCATTAACCGTCTTGCGATCGCATTTTGATAACGATCATTCATCTCTTCGATACTAACTTGGATTAAGGTTTGGTTATCAGTAGTTAAAACCGCTAAATCTGTACCGATATTACCCACCGTTCCCAGTTTTTGCCATTCTGTACCCAGATGTGTCTGTAAATAGGATTCCCAGTTTTCTTGTTGTGCTGATGCTACAGACACAATAATTCTTGTCCCACCTTCACCGAAGAGTAATTCATCAAGGCGTTGTGACTGGGTAGCTTCTAAATATATTTGCGCCCCTAGCTTGCCAGCGAGACAACATTCTGCTATGGCAATAGCTACACCCCCCTCAGCACAATCATGGGCTGAATTTACCCAACCGGAACGGATACCCTCACGGCAGACTTTCTGGACACGACGTTCTAAGTCAAAATCTACCTTAGCTGGTCTACCTGCGACAGTGCTGTGAATGGTGGCTAAATATTCCGATGCGCCTAAGTTGCTGGGAGATGAGCCGAGAAGATAAATCACATCACCTGGGGTTTGCCAACCCTGACCACAAATTTTGCTTAAATCAGGAATCAATCCCACCATCCCCACAACGGGAGTCGGATAAATGGGTTGGGGGTTGCCTTGGGAATCAAGGGTTTCATTATATAAAGAAACATTCCCGCCAGTGACGGGGGTGGCTAATTCTCGACAACCCTCCGCCAAACCTCGACAAGCTTCTGATAATTGCCAGTAACCAATGGGTTTTTCCGGGCTACCAAAATTGAGGTTATCTGTCACCGCCAAAGGTTCTGCACCCACACAGCTAAGGTTGCGTGCGGCTTCTGCAACTACTGCCTTAGCTCCCTCATAAGGGTCAAGGTAAACATAACGAGGATTACAGTCTACTGTAGCAGCAACGCCGCTTAGGGGATGGTTAATTCCCCCCTGCCCTTCTAAAGGTCTTAATCTGACTACTGCCGCATCTGCACCACCAGGTAAAATAACAGTATTATTCTGGACTTGATGGTCATACTGACGATACACCCAATTTTTGGAGGCGATCGTAGGCGTATCTAGTAAAGTTAATAAAATATCATGCCAACTTTGTCGATTACCTTGAATTTCAATACCCTCAGATATACAAGTCGGCAAAGCATTAGGCGACCATTCCCAAGCTTTACGGGCATATTCTGGCGGTTCTGCCAGTAACTCACGCTCATAAAGTGGGGTATTTTCTGCCAAAGCATCAGCTGGAATTTCTGCTGCTACTCCACCTTCAAATAGAATCCTGACAATCGGTTCGCTAATTACCGTACCAGCGACAACAGCCTGTAGTCCCCAACGGTGGAAAATATCAATTAACTCTTGCTCTCGTCCTTTATGGGCAACAAACAGCATTCGTTCTTGGGACTCTGACAGTAGATATTCATAGGGAATCATCCCCAATTCCCGTACCGGAATCTTATCTAAATCTAATTCGATACCGACACCACCTTTTGCCGCCATCTCAGCAGTAGAACAGGTGATACCCGCAGCACCCATATCTTGAGCAGCTACAACTGCACCTGTCTTAAACGCCTCCAGACAAGCTTCAATTAACGATTTTTCTAAAAATGGGTCGCCTACTTGCACCGCCGGACGGTCATCCATTGATTCATCACTTAATTCGGCACTAGCAAAACTAGCTCCTCCCATACCATCACGGCCAGTTGTAGAACCCACATACAATACAGGATTCCCAATCCCAGATGCTCCAGATTTGACAATTTCCGGCGTTTCCATTAATCCTAGTGCCATAACATTCACCAAGGGATTACCGGAGTAAGCCGGGTCAAAGTAAACCTCACCGCCAACAGTGGGAACGCCAACACAGTTACCATAGTGGGAAATTCCTGCAACTACTCCAGAGAATAGCCTTTGGGTTCTGGGGTCTTCTAGAGAACCAAACCGGAGCGAGTTTAACAAAGCAATGGGACGCGCACCCATTGTAAAAATATCTCTGAGAATACCACCAACTCCGGTTGCAGCACCTTGAAAGGGTTCAACAGCTGAGGGATGGTTATGGGACTCAATCTTAAATGCTAGTTGGAGTCCTTCACCCAAATCAACAACTCCGGCATTTTCTCCTGGCCCTACAAGGATGCGGGGGCCAGTAGTGGGAAACTGTTTGAGTAAAGGGCGAGAATTTTTGTAGCAGCAATGCTCAGACCACATCACCCCAAACATTCCCAATTCGGCTTTGTTGGGATGACGACCTAAGCGGCGCACAATTTCTGCGTATTCTTCTGGTTTAATACCTTCAGCAGCAATTTCTTGGGGAGAAAAGGGAGCAGGGGTTGTGGCAGTCATGGAAATAATGCACCAAGAGTACAGAGAATTATTGTATCGATTTACTTGTGCTGTTAACTTTTAGGTTTTGTAAAATCAAATCGGCTCTTGGTGCAAATCCGTCACCGTACTCTGCTGGGTAATGATTAATCACATAGAAAACTTTGCCGTTCTGTTCACCAAGGTATATAGTGCCTGTAATTTCTTGTCCTTGACGGAAATCAATCTTTTCTTTTGCCCAAGGATAGGAGACATTTGAACTCCGACTGCTGACGCGCCATTTATTGGATGCGATGAGTCCAGATTTACTATTCACAAAGGCTTCTAGTTGTTCAATAGTTTTGACCCCATTGGGGAAAAAGACCCTAATATAGGCGTTGTCGTTTTTGCTACCGTCAAAATTGACGATAAACTTTACTCCTGTCCCTTCACCAGAACTAACACCTTCCGCGATAAAATCCTGTTGTGGGAAATATGTAGTGAATAAAGGCTTATAGTCTTCGTAGAGTTTTAGGGTGATGGGAGTTTTTTCTCCCTCAATATAAATTGTCGCCGTTTTTGTGGCTGGCTGCTGAGATGAGCTATTAGTTATTTGAGGAGCATCAGGGGTAGATGAGACACTCTGATTTTGAAGAACTTGCTCCTGTGGTGAGATGGTACAACCAAAGAAAGTTCCTAAGATAATTGATCCAGTCAAAAAGTAACCAAAGCGAATATTCATTTTTACTTACGTGTGTTGATGATTAAAAAAATCTAAATTTCGTATTTTTGACTATATTTATTTGCTATTGTAGGGGAATTTGTCTTTCTAAAGTTAGAAATTTTACTGGTAAATGCAGTCTTTTAAGAAAAACTAAGTGATAACAATCACATAGACCTATGATTAAGATCCTTTCCTACCTATGTGCAAATTGGGATGATAAGCACATTACTGAACTCTAGCCGAGTCATTAATAGGGAACACACTAATTGCCGACAGTCTTTTGAAAAAGGTTGTCGGCTTTTTGTTTTGAGTGGGGATTGGGGATTGGGGACTGGGGAGGAAGTAACTAACTTCCGTTAGCGTAGTGGGGCGCAGCCCGTTCCGACTTCCGACTTCTATATAAAATTTCCCCAAATCTGGTTAGTAACTTGATAAGGATTATGCCAGAGCCACAACTAGATGTGGGGACTGTGTGATCAAATTGGAGATGTTATAAAAATTAGCTTGAAAACCCCGAAGTAACAGCAACGCAGTTGCGTATTACGTGCTCTCTTACCGGGGATGAAAAACAAGGGTGGCTTAAAAGCCACCTTTTCAATATCTTGAGCTATTTTACAAAACAGTATATCCTCTTGTAAAAGGAGGTGATGAGTAGTGTTAACTCTGACTTACGAGTACAAAGCCATACCAACGGATGAGCAAGTCGAGAAGATTGAACATACTCTTAATGTGTGTCGCCAGGTCTGGAACTTTGCTCTACGTGAACGCAAGGACTGGCTTAATTCTCGCAAGTGTCCGGTTAACGCCTGCTCAATTATCTCCGAATACATCATCTCAGCAGACCAACCCTACCCCAACTACTATGAGCAAGCAAATGCTTTGACTCGCGCTAAAAATGAATTTCCAGAGTTAGGAACAGTCCACTCCCAAGTATTGCAGCAAGTTCTACGCAAGCTAGAAACGGCTTTTGTGGACATGAAACGCAAGGGTATGGGGTTTCCTAGATTCAAGAATCGTTATAGAATGCGGTCTTTTGTATATCCACAACTAGGAAAGGGGGAAGTTCTTAAAGGTAATCAAATTAAGTTACCGCAACTGGGATGGGTGGAGTATGTGAAGTCACGAGAAATCCCTGACAGTTTTAAAGTTAAACAAGTTAGGGTAGTTCGCAAAGCATCAGGATATTTCTTGATGTTTACTCTGGAATGTAATGTTGATGTTCCTAATCCTGTTGCTTTTGGTAATCCCAGAGGTATTGATTTAGGTTTAGATAAATTTGCAGCTACTTCCGATGGTGAATTGATTGAACGCCCTCGATTTCTTCAAACCTTACACCGCAAGCTGAAATTGCTACAACGTAGACTGAAGAAAAAACACAAAGGGTCTAACAATCGTCACAAATTAAATCGAAAAATTGCCAGGTTACATCAACGCATTTCTGATACTCGCAAAGATTGGCACTTTAAGTTAGCGCATAAACTTTGCGACGATGCAGGAATGATTTTTGTGGAGGATATTGATTTCCGTGTGTGGGCAAAAGGAATGTTCTGCAAGCATACTCTTGATGCAGGATTTGGGCAGTTTGTCTCAATCTTGCAATGGGTATGTTGGAAGCGAGGAGTTTACTTTGCAAAAGTTGACAAGGATTACACCTCTCAGGTTTGCCCTCAATGCGATACCCACACCGGGAAGAAAGAATTAGGGGACAGGATACATTCTTGTCCTGAATGCGGCTACACAACACATAGAGATGTAGCCGCCGCACAAGTGATCCGTAACAGAGGGGTCAACGCGCTGGGACGCAGTGTGGATCAAATTGCCTGTGGAGACGGTCTGACGGGGACTAGCAACAGTCTAGTCAAGAGTCAACCAAGCAGGAAGAAGGGTGGAGAGCGATGGCTACTCTACGGGAACGCCAAAGGCGAATAGCCTTGCTTCCTTCGGAACGCTACGCGAACGGAACATCCTTTAAGAATCCCCGCGCATTTATGCCGGGGAGTACGTCAACGATGTATGAGGTTAATACTTCACACTCAATCTAGTAGATCAGAAGCACACTTGTAGAACCAGCGTAGACTTTTTACTATGACATCGCTTGAATGATGTAATCGAAGTAAGGTGCAGCAGCAGCACCATCTTCTGCACTAAGTAAGTCTAAAGATGCTGTTTTCAAACAATTGATGGCTTCTACCATCCCAGGAACAGGAACACCCAGGGAGTTGTACATTTCCCGCACTCCAATTAAACCAATGCTTTCAATTGGTTCTTTGTCGCCAGCAAGTACACCATAGGTAATTAGGCGTAAATACCAGCCATAGTCACGGATGCACAAAGCACGCTGTTTTTCGCCGTAAGCGTTACCGCCAGGTGCGATAAAATCAGGACGCTTCTGCCAAAGTTTTTTGGTGGCTTCCTGAACTATCTTTTTTTCGTTTTCCGCTAAGGTAGCAGCAATGCGTGTTCTTTGTTCGCCGGTTTGTAAGAACTCTTTAATGCTCTTGAGTTCGCCACTGCTGGGATAGCGCAGTTCGTCGTCGGCTTTGAGAATAACTTGGCTAATTACAGTCATGATTATTTAAATCACGCGAAATATTATTTTGTTAGTTTAACGAGTTGGAGGTACAGAAGTGAAGGGGGAAGGGAACAGTGAACAGGTGACAGGTGACAGGAGAGAATGAATATTGACTAATGATTAATGACTAATGACTAATTCTATTTGGCAACAGGGTGGATTAATAGAGATCACGATCGCAGATTTGAGCGATACAGGCGACGGTGTAGGGCGTTTTGAGGAACGGGTGGTGTTTGTGCCGGATACTGTCCCAGGCGATCGCGCTCTGGTACGCTTGGTACACGTCAAACCTAAATACGCTCACGGCAAAGTTAAAGAATTATTACAACCCTCTCCTCATCGCATTCGGCCTAGCTGCATTGTGGCTGATAAGTGTGGCGGTTGTCAGTGGCAACATATTGATTATGAATATCAACTCGTTGCTAAACGTCATCAAGTTATCCAAGCTTTACAACGTATCGGTGGTTTT